>JBEPYC010000020.1:0-22388 GCA_041641555.1 Chitinivibrionales bacterium
ACATCAAAGCACAGGTTGCTCTTCTAACGGAGACATGTTCCTCTTCCGACAAACGCTTGAAAAAGAACATCGAGCCGATTGACTCCGCGGTTTCACTGGTTTCCTCGCTTGAGGGAATACGCTACGATTGGCGCCGCGAGGAATTTCCGGATCGCAACTATCCCGCCGACCGCCAGATCGGCCTCATTGCCCAGGACGTCGAGCAAGTCTTGCCCGAACTGGTGCACACCGACGCCGATGGGTACAAGTCTCTCTCATACGATAAGCTGACCGCGGTCCTGGTCGAGGCCGTGAAGGAGCAGCAGGAGTTGATCAAATCGCAACGCGAGACTATCGGCACGATGCTCTCGAGAATAGAAGCACTTGAGGCGGCATTGGAAAAGTAGTCCGGCATAAATACCGCACCTCGATGTGCTTGGTACCGCACGCGAGCAAGTTCAAGAAAGAAAGCCCATCTTTTTCATGCCTCGACCTGTAATCAATTTGCTGTGAAAAGAAACCTCCCACCCTCTCGCGTTTACCTTCGGCCCACACCTTGCCGCCATGGCGCTGGATCACTCGCTGGACAATAGACAACCCGGTACTCAGACCCTGTGCTATTCGGCCCAATTCAGTCGGCATTCTATCGGTTAACTATGAGCAAGTTGGGGATTGAAATCTACCGTGGCCTTAAAAGGCAAGGAGGATAATGACCAGGGCCGGATCCAGGAATGCCCTGCTCTGGGAATCCCCATCTCCGGTTCAATAGGGCCGGCAGAATACCGGTTTTAAGATAATGAAAACAGTCCTCCACCAATGAGGCACAGCAACCAAAAGGCCCGGGAGATAAGCGTTACGATGGCTGCCCTTGGTCTCACCGAATTCCTGCATGCACCACTTGTCGGAGTTGTTGGCGAAGGCCGGGGGTTCGCTGGCCTGGAAATAGGAAGCACCACTTTTCGCTTCCGTTTACCTTTACCACCAAAATGACGCAGCGATCGCCGGTGCCTTTAATGGATCCATTGATTAGACTGGCATTATGACGCACGAATGCCACCTGTTGTCCATCCAGACTGATGCGACCGCAGTAGGAAAGGACGTCCGAAAGAGTATCGACCTTCCGTTGCTTATTGTCGTCCTTCTGGCCAAGGCTTTTCAGACGCCTGCCTTTGAGGGCACTCTTGTAACCACCAGCTGGAGAAGATCGGGTTCAGGAAGTGTTCCCGAGGAAAAAATCTCACTTGGAACGAGCATCCTTGGGAAAGCTTGTCAGGTACAAGTTTGTCGATGACGGTGTCGACAAGGTAAAAGTTACCCAGTTCAGGAGTTAGGTAGTCACGAATGTGGTTGTTTCGTCGAAGGGATAAGAGGGGATCGAGGTCTGTTCAGTGTTTCAATGAACCACGGTCCACGAAGCTGCATTGACCAGATACCGAACCGGTACGACCGGCATTTACAGGGACATCCCCGATAAGTTTATGTGCCGCAAGATATCCCAGCCGCTCGAATCCAAAGTCGACCGTTGAGATGGGTAGAGCCATGGAAGCGGGGGTATTACCAAAGGAAACAAGGGAAATGTCTTTGGGAACCGAGAATCCCGCAACTCGGAACCACTGCAGATACTCGAAGGCGATAGCATTGTTTAGGCCTACCACAATGCTCACATCACGATCCAGCAAGTACTTAAACGAAGGTGTCTGTTCTAAGAGATAACGACGCGCCGAACTCGTGCTGGTTTGCTCCGCCAGATTCAAGGGTTGGCCTTGGTATCTCCGACGGTATTCGTCCGACAGACGCCATTCGCGTGTAAACTGCCAGAATGTTTCGCTTTGGTTAACTGTATACAAGGTGATTTCCGGATACATTTCCCGTGCGGTTTTCTTCATTAGTTCGATGCGGTCGTTCGCCCAGGCAACAGTCCCTCCCAGAATATTCGGGACTCCGACTCGGGTATGACCAAAGGTCCTTACTTGATCAAACAAAACCTCAACCGCCTGATTCTCACTATGACAGAACCGATAGAACTGACGTGGAATCACCACATCTTTTCGGGAGAAATCAACGAGGTTACCGGTGGAATCGAAAAAGATAACCGGTCGGTAGAATTCCGATAATCGAGAGTACCACTCCCGGAGGATGTCGGATCGGGTTCCAGGTTGAATGACTGTCCCGGAATATTGGTGTCCCAACCGATGCACAAGCGCTCGCGCTTCTTTCATTTGTTTACCAGAATCGGGCACATGGCCCTGGGCAAGTCCTGCCAATTCGCGTGATACGAAATGTGCACGGAATCCGAATCTTCGCAGTTCGGTACCAAGAGATGAGTAAAACGGCCCGGTGTGATCACTTGTAAAAATCCCCCCGGGAACACTGAGCCCCGGAGCGATCAATAAAACGGTTGGCGTCTTCTCCCAACCATGCTTCACCCCTCCCCTTTTTACCCATGGTTTTCCAACGACCCAGCTTCTGCCCTTTTTGTAGATGAGTTCTTCGGCCTCAAGCCTGCGCATGGCAAGGGACACGGTTGAAGGACTGACCCCCTGCCCGACGGTGAAAAAATCTCTTTTGGGTAACGCTTCACCCGCACGATATGATCCATCCACGATCCTTTCTCTGAGGTAGGAGAAGAAACGGTCTTCCGCACGCTGCGTCTTGGGCTGCTGTAGCCCCTTTTGGCTAAGCAATGCATTTGAGACAGAAAGCCGATGCCCTCTTCCAGCCGTCAAGATGCCTTTGCTAACAAGAAATCTCGCTGCTTTCCACATAGTCTGCCGGGCCACCCCGAATTCTTCGGCAAGAACTTTAAGCGTGGGCAACTCTCTTTCCGGATTGGCCCGAACCTGTTTTTCGAGTTCCATGGCGATGTTTTTGTAGGTGACCTGTCTCATAAGTACCAACTCCCCAAGCTGCTTTTCGACACGACCAATTCCAATGAATTCGACATGGCCTGAAGACCCTTGAGCCGTGTAGCGCCTCTTATCTACGCACACCTCATCACCGGAATTGCACCGCAGTGATCGTGCATGGCTGGATCAGACCCACGGTCTCATCCGGAAGGATTGGAAAAACGGTAATGCAACTCGATTCCTCCCACGAAAGAAGCCTTCCTGCACAAAAGGCTGTAAGACATGAACGGTTGCGCGTAAAATTGCGGTAGTATCACATACGGTATCGTAAAATACTCTTTAAAGGAAAATACCACCTGAGGCATTCAGTGCATCACCGTGCCGGATTCTGCTCTCCCACCACATCCAATGGGATCCCCGGTGTCCTATATAGTATCGATCGATTCGTCACTCACGTCGTCTACGTAGAAGTTTTTCAAACGGTCGGCGATGCATAATGTAGTAAGCCCTTTGGGAGGAGCTTCAGACGCCCCAACATCAGACAGCATTGTTACTCACACCTAACAAACACTGGGTCAAACCGAACCTCCATCATCATGGTAATTTATTTTAAAGAAAACGGGTAACGTGCCAGGGAGACCGTATCATGAAAAAACTGCAGGTTCTCGGGACCGGGTGTCCCAAATGTAAGAAGCTTTTCCTGACGGTTCAGCAGGCGATTGATGAATCGGGCACCGACGCCGAAGCGATCAAGGTCGATGATATCGCTGAAATAATGGAATTCGGCGTAATGATGACCCCAGCGCTGGCGGTGGATGGCAAAGTGAAGGTCGTTGGGCGTGTTCCGCGAATCGATGAGATCAAGGAGCTTCTTGAGGATTAATTGTTTGAAAGAAAGTACCACGGTGTGCCTGTCACGGGCAGACACCAGCACTTCAGCTTTGAAAAGGAGCACACCCATGAGAAGGACCACCCCTGGAGCAACTATCTCACGCGTTGCTATTGTTATGTTTTTTGCCGGTACTCTTTTGTCCTGCCAGGGCGCCTCAAACGATGCATCCGATTCCGGGCAGGAATCGCGACAAAAGCAGTCCATGTCCGGTTCGGGTATCCAGGCGGCGGGAAATGAAGATTCGAAGGACGCTTCCAAGCTCATCGTGTATTACTTTCACGGCACTTACCGATGCGCCTCCTGCAATCTCATCGAGGAATTGACCCAGGAAGCAGTCGCGTCCGGATTTGCTGAAGAACTCAAGGGCGGGCGAATCGAAATGAGAATTCTGAATGTGGAGGAGGAAGGAAACAAGCATTTCGTGAAAGATTACGCCCTGTACACCAAGGCCGTGGTGCTGTCTGACCTGCGCAATGGCAACCAGGAACGGTGGAAAAACCTGGAAAAAGTCTGGACACTGCTTCGGAACGAAGACAAGTTTATTCAGTATATTCAGAAAGAAGTCAAATCCTTTCTCTAAGGTGCACGCATGGATTCGTTTATTGTAAACATAGGCGCTGCGATTTGGCTTGGCATCCTGACTTCAATCAGCCCCTGTCCTCTTGCCACCAATATAGCGGCAATTTCCTACGTTGGCCGAAGGGTCGAAAAGACACGTCTGGTTCTGGCGGCGGGACTGCTTTACACTGCAGGGAGAGCACTTGCCTACACTTGCGTGGCAGTTCTTGTTACGCAAAGCCTTCAAATGATCCCGAGTGTTTCGATGTTTTTGCAGAAATACATGAATCTTTTCATTGGCCCCCTCTTGATTGGAGTGGGCGTGCTGCTCACCGGTGTGTTGAACCTAAGTTTCGGGGGCGCCGGCGTGGGAAACCGGATGGAGGAGCGCGTAAACAGAATGGGTGTGATGGGCGCGGCTTTCCTGGGCATCGTTTTCGCCCTTGCATTCTGCCCGGTATCGGCAGGACTTTTCTTTGGGGCTCTTGTCCCGTTAGCTCTCAAAAGCAACACCATCTGGATGTCTTCGCTTTTTGGCGTTGGTACCGCTCTTCCGGTGATCGCCTTTGCGATCATTCTGGCTTTCTCAGCTCATATGATAGGAGCTGCCTTCAAGAAACTGACCACCATCGATTTGTGGGCACGAAGAATTACTTCGGCTGCCATGATCATCATAGGCCTTTACTTAACTTTGCGCCATAATTTCGGTATGGGATCTTAGACGCTATCGCCGAAACCTGCCGGACCAGTCCACTGAGCCTACGAAGACACATGAACAGCGGCGTTGCGGTTATGAGTTTTTCCTGCGGGGCCACCAGGGGCATTCTCCCCGGATACATTCCTTGTTTTTCGACATCTGGCGGCATACGGGTGAAGAAACCTTCTCAAAAGGCTTTGGTAAAAAAGTGAGAGAAAGCTCCCGTGCTTTATGTAGCGCCATCAGGCAGTCTCGATTACAGCACCGCGCGGCATCGAACGATGCCAGATGACCGAGCACCTCCGAAGTCACCTTCATGGAGATTCTTCGCAGTGGAGGACTCAGGGGGGTGGCTCCCAAAATCGCCACAAATGCCGCTCCTACACCCTGTGCCGCGCCACAGGCACCCGTAAACCCACAGCTTCCTCCCGCGACTTTCGCTCCCCGGTCGATTGCCGCTCGAATGGTATCATCGGTTATTCCGCCATGCAGATTGCGATACGCCGCCACGAGGACACCGGGGACCAGCCCATGATGTTCCGGACCATGTGTGGAAAATGAGGGATGCGATCGTATTCGCTCGAACATCGCCACTGGATCAGTTTCCCTGGACTGCACGCACAGCTCCCGAATCACCGCTGTCGCATCGGAAGAATGGCAGGAATCACAGACGAAATGACCAGATTCACAGGATGCATTCGCGGAGTGTTCTTTTCCGCAGAAATAACAGGTCTTCGTTCGGTTTTCTGGAAAGTACTGCAGGGGATCACCGCAGACGTAGCAATTAACGGTATGATGCTCTTGGGGGGATATGCTGCAGTTACAGCGATCGGGATTCGTGCAATGCATGTTTTGTCCTTGCGGTAATGAGGGTGCAATCTGGATAGGGCGCCAGGCTACTGCAAATCCACCTTGCCTCGCATCGATTTGATTTTACTCCGATGCGTTTTCCGTTCAAGTCGCCTTTCTTTCGCCGCCTTACCCGGCCTGGTCGGCAAACGTTTTTTGCGCACCTTTGTTGCGGACTCTACCAGGGCTCGCAATCTCCGAAGTGCATCCTGCTTATTACGCTCCTGACTACGATATTGCTGCGCCTTTATTATTACCACGCCATCCGAAGTTATCCGCTGGTCAGGCATTTTCAGCAGCCGTTCGCGATAGTTTTCGGGCAAAGACGATTCAGGAATGCTAAACCGAAGCTGCACCGCCGTCGAGGACTTGTTTACATGCTGTCCGCCAGGGCCCTGAGCGCGGATCGGGGCGATCTCGAGCTCTTCATCGGGGATGTGTACCTTTTTGTTTATCTGGAGCATTATCTCACTCGGTTTGTAACCCTGAGTTTCGTGGTTAAGATACTTCCTTACCTTCGGATCGAACGTTTCACACCTGTGTCGATTCGCCCTTCAGCATTTATCCCCCACTTTTCTTCGCAGCGTATCCTCTTTTTTGGAGTTCCTCAACCAGCAGATCCCGGTGGTCCCCCTGAATCTCGATCACTCCATCTTTGACCGTCCCGCCTGTTCCACATTTCTTCTTGAGTTCTTTTGCGAGGGAAAGAAGATCGCAACCGCCAATCGGCAGACCGGTAATTATACTCATCCCTTTCCCCTTGCGTCCTTTTGTTTCCCGCCCGACACGGACTCTGCCGTCACCCACGACGTTCGACTTTGCTTTCCCGTTGCATGCACATTTTCCCGATGGCTTTCCACATGTTGGGCACATCTTTCCATGCTCGGTCGAGTAGACGATCCCCGAATCCATCAGCATCCCTTCGTATCGATAGTTTAAACTCGTTTAGATTTCGATCCTGCCCGTTGTTTTGTCAAAATGGAGCGATTTTCGTCCAATGATCACTTCTTTGCGCTTCCGCGGAAGGTGTTTGAACCAGTACTCGACCTTGCTGGCCAGAGAGCGGGTGCCAATGGGTACGGTGAACTCGAGAACTAAAGGGGGATGGCCGCGGAAGAACCGGGCAGACCTGGGCCCACCGCTCCGGTGTTCATCGAAACGCCGATCGACATCGGTGGCAATTCCTGCATAAAAAAGGTTATCGGTCGTCCGAACTACATAGAAATGCCACATGCCGGCCGGGTTCTGGTCCTCACTGGTTCTGGAAGGATCGCTCTACAATAAAATCTACAACGTGGGCCTTCTTCGTGCGATCCATCGTATGGAAACTGGCATATCCCCCAGAGCTGCCGGCTTTGGCAAGCCCGGATAGAGCGGAATCCGACAGTGCCAGCGCTTCGGCGTCACTGGGAAGGTTTTCAGCCCAGGTGATGGTCGAATCCGACCGCATCAGTGTTGTGGTGAACATGCCGGAGTAGGAATACACAATTGAATCCGCTGTAACCGCCGACCGATTTCCGGTCACTCCTTCAAGCGAACGGCTTGTTATCAACTGATCCAGACTGCTGAAAAGAACCACTGCAGTCGAGGAATCAGAGCAGGCGATTTTCCATACCAGCGAACCCCATTTCTCATCGGTATCGGAAACAAACAATAAGCGGTCCCCGCGCCACCCGAAAGCCTTTTTCGCATGCGTTTTATCTGTATGGTCGGTGAGAAGCGCCATGAGAAGAATTGGACCATACGTGTCGTCGTCGATATAGACCGGCCTTTGAGTTTGTGAAAGAATCGAAGAATACAGTTCGGAAAACCTCCAGCGTTTGGGGGTGATTCTCTGGCCGGTGATAATCTCGTACGATGAGGTGGCTCTGTTCTTGAGGTATTGATCGTTTACCGCATCCCACCCCTGCGATTCACGTAGTTTCCCCACATAATATGCTCCCAATACATAGGGTGCTTTTCGCTCTATGGAGTAAGATCGTGGTTTTTCATGCGTTTTCAGGGAATCAAAGAACTCGTCCTTCGACTCTTCGAATACCTCGAGTGCCCGCCCAAAAGGATCATCCAGATACAAGTCCCGTTCGACGTAATAGGCCAGAGCCGTGAAATCAGCATCTCCCTCGTATACACTCCGTCTCGCAAGGTAGAAATCCGAATTGTAGTGAGAGTAATCGTCCGGTGGCCACATGTATCCGGAAAAGGGATTGAAATGCTGCTCCTGCAGAGCATGAGTGAATTCATGGGGCAGCAGATAATTCTCCAGTACTCCGTCTTCAAAATCCTCCGGTTCGATCAGAAACACCGAATCTGTTCCCGACCGATAAAACGCAGCCGCAAAATCAGAAGCGAACGATGAATAGGACTCTTCAAAAGACTCGGTCGTATCATCCATGAAACCCATCTGCACGAGTTGACGTGTTATCGCCCGATCTTCTTCGTCGGTATACGAACGTGAAATCTGTCCTGATACCTGCCGTGCGTAAGCTTCACGAGTCATAACAACCGTTTGAATCGGACGGAGAAACGACAGTTCCCTGAGATCAGGAAGATTCTGGAAGATTCTGTCGATCGCCACCTGATAACTTCCTGCGGTCTCGGGAATCCGGGCGGTGAGAACCGGAGATGGACGGGAAAGTGTATCGCCATCAAAACACCTGACTTGATAGTAGTACGCAGCACCAGGGGTCAAACCGGTATCGACATAGAAGGTGTCAAGCGTTGTGGCTACCAGCGGAAAGCTTTGCTGGTCGGTAGAACGGTACACCAGAAAAGAAAGCGACTTTTCCGGTTTGCTCCAGGTAACAATTGCACTTTGCGTCTTTGCGGTTATCCCGGCATCACTCGGCGCCTCGGGAATAACCCGTTCGACTGTTGCAGGGTTATTCTGACAGAACAGTAGAAACAAGAAACCTACCACCCCGACGCGCATACATTCAATCATCCACTTCATTGCATAACTCCCTGGTTCATGCCGGTGTACAGTCTACTTCAACACTCAGGATTTACTGAGTCGGCTGAATTTACAAAATAGTTTATTACACCTTGCGCATTGTGATTCTACGGAGCCCTATTGGTTTTTCACTGTAAATGAACCGGAAATGTCCCGGCCGGATTCGCCTCCGATGCCTGCATACAACTATCTTCAATAGACACGCTCGATTGCATCCATCCCGGTTTTCAGGCAATCTTTTGTTCACAATTTCCTTTTCTTGTACCTGCATTGTATCTATGCCAGGAGGTTTTTCATGCTCTTTTCTGCATTGGTTTTAGGCGCCGTTATTGCTGTTGTGGTTGCATTCACATCCCAGGCCGCCAGGCCAAACCGCCCCGCTTTGCTGGGGCTCTCCGTTGTCCTGTTTATCGCTTCATTCTCCCAGTGCATCACGGTTATTCCTGCCGGACACGTGGGCGTTATCGATGTCTTTGGGCGGGTACCCGATCTGACGCTGAAATCAGGCATTAACCTAAGAAACCCCTTCGCCAGGATAGCCAAGCTGTCCATCAAGACCCAGGAAATGAAAGAAACGATGAACGTGCCTTCGAAAGAGGGGCTCAACGTGAACCTCGAAGTCAGCGCGTTGTTTCATCTGAGCCCCGAAAAGGCATCGGATGTGTACCGGACGGTGGGGAGCAATTACGTTGAAGTCATTCTGGTTCCACAGTTCAGATCCGTGGCCCGGGGCGTAACTGCATCGTTTCAGGCGAAAGCACTCTACACCTCCGAACGTGAAGTACTGGCCACCACAATCCAGGAAGCTCTTACTAATGCCGTTGAGGATCGGGGAATCGTTATCGAGAACACTCCCTTGCGCAACATCGGGCTTCCTCAACGACTCACTCAGGCGATCGAGCAGAAACTCGAGGCAGAGCAGGAAAGCCAACGCATGCAGTTTATTCTGCAGAAAGAGAAACAGGAGGCAGAGCGGAAACGTATCGAAGCAAAGGGCATTTCTGATTTTCAGAAAATCGTGAGCAAGGGTATCAGCAGGGAACTTCTGAAATGGAAGGGTATTGAAGCCACCGAGAAGCTGGCCGAATCACAGAACGCGAAAGTAGTAATCATGGGAAGCGGCGAAAACGGTTTACCGGTTATCCTCAGTGCCGATAAGTAGTTTCTGGAAAGATGGTGAGACGGAAAATTGCAGAATCATGGGCAGTACTGAAACCGGCAGGTTTGGTGGCAGTGCTGCCCCTTGTTTTTTCGTGCGTGCTCAACCATTCCCGCCCTCCTGAGAACCCACCGGCCCCCGCCACGGATAAACCGATTGGCTCGCTGAAACGATGGTACATCAGGAGCCCTATTGAGAATCGACCCGGCCCGTCTGTCAGACTCGCTACTCCTTCTCTGGTAGCTCCACCGGTGCATGCGTGGATCGGCGAATCGCTTGCAGGAGCCTTTTCCGGTGATTCTATCGTGATCGATCTCAGTGATATTCCTCCCGGGCGTTATATGCTTCATCTCGCCGAACCAGGCGCAGACGCAGCCTTTGCCTCAGATTCGTTTTATATCAGCTTGCCTTTTTTCGTAAATGTCTCCAATGACTGGGACATGCCGATCAATGCCCATTCCTTTGATTCTAACCTGATCGCCTCCGAGGAACTTCGCCACCGCTTTCCGGAACTGGTCATGACCCATTATGCAGGCCCCTATGCGTTTACGGATTCAGCTATTGATGAATCGCGCAAAGCATGGCTGACCTCGTGGCTGTTGCGGCAGAAGCGAGAATACGATGATGAAATCGGCCTTCATATTCACCCCTATTGTACCTTCGTTGAACTGGCGGACATACCCTGCCTGTTCAACCCCGAGCCCGTGATTGTAGGGCCGAGTGTCGACGGATACGAAACAGGGTGCTATCGGTATGACCGCCAACAATTCCGCGCACTGCTGTTAGTCGCTGACTCCATTTTTGACCGGTATGACATCGATAAGCCGGTCAGTTTTCGTGCCGGGGGATGGACAGCCGACACGCACACGATCGCCGCACTTGCCGAAGCCGGGTATCTGGTCGATGCCAGCGGATGCAATATGGATCGATGTGAAGAGCTGGAGGGATCATGGCTCGGGGACTGGCTTACAAACCGATGGCCGGCGATAACGGATACTACGCAACCCTATTACCCTCCCGAAGGATACCCTGGCTCCCCGAATGAGGCGGTTTTGGAGATCCCGAATAATGGAGCGTTGATCGATTATGTCGACAGCACCGAGATGGTCGAAATCTTTGAATCTATCTGGGATGGTGGGCCCCTGATCAGCCCACTGGTCTTTTCAATCGGGTATCACCCCGACACCTGGCACGCATACCATAAACGGCTCAAAGGAATACTGACGTATCTGGAAAGTCACCTGGCCAAGCGAGGAAAGGGCCCGGTGGTGTACGCGACATCAAAGGAGATAGCTCGGATCTGGCGACAAAAACGGTAACCATTTTGCCGCAGCGGCGGCATCGCAGCTATTCTACTCCAGTGAAGAGACAGCCAGGAATCCACAAGCGCAGTCTTGCTCTGACTCGTGAAATCGTCCGAAGATTGAATTCGTGGAAAGCAGATGGGTCACACGATGGGCACTGCCCCGGAGTTCAAAGCATTCTACCGTAATCCGGAGCAGTTCACGACTCTCATAACGCAGAGCCTTTAGCGCCCGCGACTGGTACTTACCGGCCAAGAACCTTGTTCCACTCTTCGACACGATCCTTCTGGCTTTCCAGAACCTCATCAACATCACCTTCTACTTCTATTTTGTCGATCGAGTCCTTTGTGCGGATTGCATTGACCGTATCCATGTCATCTTTGCCCTCTACCGCGCCGAATACCGTGTGATGACCATCGAGCCATGGGGTCGGCACGTGCGTAATGAAAAACTGACTTCCGTTGGTCCCCGGTCCCGCATTCGCCATTGAGAGAATGCCCGGTCGATCGTGTTTCAGCTCAGGTGTGGTCTCGTCTTCGAACTGATACCCCGGCCCTCCGGTACCATTCCCCTTGGGATCTCCACCCTGAATCATGAACTCATCGATTACGCGATGAAACGAAAGACCATCGTAGAACCCTTTTTTTGCCAAGTTCACGAAATTGGCAACAGTTACCGGCGTTTTGTCCGGAAACAGGTTGAGATTGATCGTTCCTTTGTTGGTTTCGATACGTGCTTTGATTGTACTCACGATCATTCCTCCCGTTTCTAAAGGTGAGATTCGGCAATATATGCTGGACCACACAAAATAGCTCGGCCCAAGTTTGATGGCCAGTCTTTATTTTATGTGTATGCAAGCAATCGCTACCCTTGGACCGAGCAATACCTTCTCCGAACTTGCCGCACAGTACTACACCTCCATTCTCGGGGGGCGACATTCGGTTAAGCTCTACCCAACGCTGAGTAAGGCATTTGCCGCGGTTGGTAATGAATGCGAGTATGGCATTCTTCCTATCGAAAACATGACCGAGGGGTACGTCTCGGTTATTCTGGACCTGCTCGTACACACGAATCTGCAGATTGTGGATGAACTCTTGCTGCCGATCCAATTCTCTCTGGTAGCCAATTGTTCCAGCCTTGAGGAAATAGAAAGAATCTACGCTCAATTTGTGACCCAGGGCCAATGCGAGCGTTTTCTCGACAATCTCGATGACACTTCTATTATCACGACACAAAGCAATGGGATTTCCCTGGAACAGGCGCTGAAAGGCATTCCCTATGAGGCGGCGATCGTTCCTGCATACAGTGTTAAACCCGATGACTTCCCGCTGGTACGGGCGAATATTGCCGACTTTGCCAACAATCAGACGCGTTTTATTGTGCTTGGAAAGAATTCGGTGCGTTGTGAGCAAAACCGCCCATGGAAGACTTCCATTCTCATTTTCGAGACAGTCGACCGGCCAGGTGTTCTCAGCGGCATACTGAATGCCTTTGCCACACGAAGTGTGAACCTGATGTCAATTATCTCCCGGCCAACCAAGGAAATGCTCGGACGGTATCATTTCTTTATCGATATCGATGGGCGACGTGATTCCGGACCGGTGCAGGAAGCATTTCAAGAGATCGGCAACCAGAACGCCATCAAGATGCTCGGTACTTACCCCAGAGCCGAAACACCGATAGACCTGAAAACCATACTTTCGGCACGCTCGAAGACAAAACACAAACAAGGCTCGACCGACTTCTCTCTTGGGACGTCACCGTTATATAAAACCGGCGAAAAGCCTCGGGTGTTTGTTTCTTGCGGCGCCGAGCCGTACGAAGTAACGACACAGGCTCTCGCCAATGTGGACCTCACTCCGGTTTGTGGCAAGCGGGTACTGCTCAAACCAAATGCCGGTCGTGCGGCTGCGCCCGAAAGCGGCATTGTCACTCATCCGGAAGTGGTCGCTGCAGTAATCGATGCATTCAAGAAGGCCGGAGCGGAAGTTGCCCTTGGGGAAAGCCCCGTTGCCGGTGTCTCCACCAGGGAGGCGTTCGAAAAAAGCGGAATCGCAGCTGTGGCAAAAGCTCGCAATTGCAAGTGTATCGACATGGATTCTCGGCGATTTGTGAGGGTTGAGATTCCTCAAGGACAGGCAATTCACAACCTGAAGGTCTGCCCGGATGTTTTTGACTTCGACATAGTCGTTTCGATACCGGTCATGAAAACGCATATGCATACCGGTGTCACATTGTCGGTCAAGAACATGAAAGGATGCCTGTGGCGGCGCTCCAAAGTAGACCTTCATATGCTACCGGAATTACCCGGATGTGATGACCGCCCCCTCAATATCGCTATCGCCGATATGGCTTCGGTACTCAAGCCACACTTTGCGGTTATCGATGGCACCATCGGAATGGAAGGACTTGGACCCAGTGCCGGACAGCCCAAAAATTTTGGGGCTGTCGTGGTGAGTTCCGATCCCTTTGCAGCCGATGCCGTGGCCTGCACTCTCATGGGAATCGATCCGCTGACTATCCCCCATCTTCGAATTTCAGCTGAGAGAGGATATGGGTCACTTGACTGCGATGACTTCGACATTTCTCCTTCAGGGTGGCAGGAAATAATCCGGCCGTTTGCTGCGCCGCCAGAGAACCTTTCGATCGCCTTTGAGGGAGTCGAAGTGCTGGATTCGAAATCATGCAGCGCCTGTCAGTCCACACTTCTGCTTTTTCTCAAGCGCTACGGAAACAAGATATACCGGGAAAAGGGCCCAGGCAACCAGCTTCGGATTGCAATCGGCAAAGGTCATGACAAGCTTCCCGAGAACACAATATGCATAGGCAACTGTACCGCCCGGTTCAAAAAGGATAGGGTTCATGTCACTGGGTGCCCGCCCGTGGCAAGCGAAATTCTGAAGACGTACGCCGAATACATAGATAAAATAGAGTAGATTACCTGACTGAGCAGCGTATGCTGTTCCGGAAATCACCTCTTCCATGCGGGAGCGCCCCATGATTGCCAGAACGCTTTGCTTCCTCCTTGCCGTAACATCTCTATCTTTTTCGGGGATCATCACCAAGGCCCAGTACAGAAGTACCCTCCTGGGGCGACGTATCAATTACTCGGTCGTTGTTCCTGATGACTATTCGGATGCGGTCAGCGACGGAAAACGATACCCGGTTCTGTATCTTCTTCACCCCAAAACCGGTAAACACACGATTTATTATTCCGCTGGATACTCTCCCGATGTCGACAGCATTGTGGACAGTGTCGGCTATATTTTCGCCATACCCAACTGTGGCGACAACTGGTGGCTGGATAGCCCAGTCAATGCAAACAGTGCCTATTCGAGTTTTCTTGTCGATGAATTCAAGCCGCTGATCGACTCGCTCTACGCCACACTCCCCGACAGGCAGAATACCGGTATCGCCGGGCATAGCATGGGAGGTTTTGGCGCCATGCACAATGCGATAGAACACCCCGAAACCTATGGAAGTGCATTCAGCATGAAAGGCGCACTCGACCCCAGGCTACCACTCAATGAGGGCTGGCGGGAAGATGCTTTCGGTTTCTACGATGTACTCGGGACCGATACCACGGAATGGGACCGCGTCAACGTACTCAAAAACATCTACACCCTCCGCGACAAAGGCACAAAACTAGGCCATTTCACCGGCACAAGAGACCAATTTTTCCATTCAGAAAATCAACGGTTCGATTCGATTCTAACGTCTTTGTCCATACCTCATGTGTACTGGGAAGCCAATGACAATCACTTCAACATTGATCGTGAAAGCTTTATTCGCGTCATAGAATTCTTTGACACCGCATTTGTCTACACGTCATCCGAAACGTTTGCATACTATCCGCCTGTTCCCCCAAACACCCGGCAGCATGAAAAGAGCCATGTGTCTGTTTTTTCGATCCACGGTCGCTACACCGGCTCAGGGAGTTCTGACGGCACGGGGGTGTCACTGCTTGCTCCAGGCATCTATGTTGAACTCAGTAGTGGAAATAAAACCAGACTCCTCCTGAACCCAGCCAAGTAGGGTCCTCGAATTCCCATTGGCATTCTTGTTGTTTTGTAGTCCCCGGATACAGGGGACACCGGCCGGAAAGGCCGTGACAGCACGGACGTACATCTGAAAGGATATTGACAGAAACACATGTCACAACCGCGCCACCAAAGAGCTTCAGCCAACAACAGATTCCTTTTCGGAGCCCCCTACTATCCCGAGCACTGGGAGCCTCACGAGCGAGTCTCCGATATCGAACGCATGCGCAGTGCCGGAGTCAATGTCATCCGAATGACCGAATTTGCCTGGGACCGTATCGAACCACGGGAGAACCAGTTCGATTTCGATCTGTTCGACACTACAATTTCCGAGCTTGGTCAGGCAGGCATACAAACGATTCTTTGTACTCCTACGGCTACCCCACCTGCGTGGCTCACTGAAGGCCATCCCGGCTGGATGCGGGTAACCATCGAAGGCACGGCAATGAGTCACGGAAGTCGTCAGCACTGCTGCACCAACAACGAAGAATTCCGTTCTCACTCGCGGAGAATTACCCGGAAGATGGCGGAGCATTTCACGGACAGCCCGCATGTTATCGGTTGGCAAACTGATAACGAACTCTTCTGCCATTTATCTCAATGCATCTGCACTTCCTGCGCGCAAAGTTTCCACCAATGGCTCCAGCAACGCTACCACTCGATCGAGAAACTCAATGAAAGCTGGGGCAGCTCCTTCTGGGCGCTTTCCTTCGATGACTTCTCCCAGATACAACTCGAAGCACTGGCACGAAGACCTACGCACTTTAATCCTTCCATGTACCTCGACTACCGACGGTTTATCAGCGAGCAGGTGACCGCCTTTCAGCGGGAGCAGGTTGAGATACTCCGCGATGTCAACCCATCCTGGTGGGTTACTCATAACGGGCTTTTCTGGAATTTGGACTACTGGCCGTTCGCATCTGATCTGGATTTCCTCAGTGTAGACATTTACCCACAATACCGGATGAGCACGCCCGTTGAATCCTATCACTGGGCCCAGCTTGCCGAGCGCTGCCGTGCAGCTTCGGGAAGCTTCCTGGTTCTTGAGCAACAGTGCGGGCCCGGTGCACAGGGTGAATACATGCACGACAACCCGCGGCCCGGACAGATGCGACTCTGGGCGTATCAGGCCATTTCGCACGGAGCCGATGGAATCCTGCATTTTCGGTGGCGTACCTGCAAATTCGGTGCGGAGATGTACTGGAACGGGGTTTTGGATCAGGATAATATTCCGCGGAGAAGATACGACGAATTCCGAAACGAGGGTGAGGAACTTGCTCGTATCGGCAGCGAAATTGTTGGCACGACCCGCCTGGTAGAAGCTGCGATTCTGTGGGAGGAAGAACAGGAGATGGCACACGGGGGTTTGGGATTGGGACTTCCCAGTCCCGATGACCAGAAAAAAGAACTGTGTCGTGAGTTAGGAAAGCGCCACCTGCCCTTTGGAATAGTCGACTTGCATGATGCCCTCGATGGAGTGTCGCTTGCCATCATGCCATCTTTTATGGTCATCGATGAGCCGCGTGCTCAGAAGCTCAAAGCTTTCGTTTCCAATGGGGGCATCCTGGTGGCGACTGCGCGAACCGCTACCCGATCACCCCAGAACCAGGTTCTTACCCAGACGCCTCCGGGCTTTCTTCAGGACCTGTTCGGAGTACAAATCGTCGAATTCGGTAAAATGAATGCTCCGGTAGTCGGTATCGAGCAGGGCGAACACCAACCAACGCAATGCCCCTCCTATGAGATCCTGTCGCTTGGCTCAGCAAAGTCCCTTGCAACCTGGAGCGGATCATTCGATGGCGGACCTCATTCCGCACCGGGTCTTCCTGCTATCTCGGTCAATACCTTCGGCCAAGGAACAGCAATCTATGTTGGAACGCACATTACCGGCGAGAACGTCGGCTCAATTCTTCAATCAATTCTGAGCCAGACCGATGTCAAGCCTCTTGGTGTGGCCGATGATGCGGTCGAGATCGGGTGTCGGTACGACTCGGCAACAAAGCTCTATTTCGTGTTGAATCACTATCCTACCCCCCGGATGGTCGGCCAGCTTCCCACAGGAACCGATCTTCTGTCGGGCGAGCGCAGTAGTGGTACACTTGAAATCGAAGGCTACGGGGTACGGGTGATCAAAGTTTCCTGAGACGGCACGTCCCGGCGGGGTTTTTGCAGTATACTACTACATGAGCAACCAGAAGAATCCCCCGAACAATACTCGGCTGGTGGCACGATCCAATCGGTCCATCGCCGTGCTCATGGTCATTCTTCTTGCCGGTGCGGTTACTATGGGGGCTGCAGATTCCGCCACTCTCCAGTTTGAAGTAGAAGATTCAAGTTACCGTGCACTCGTACGCATGCAAACTTCGATGACTCCTTCGGAGATAATCGATTCTCTCTGGAGTTACGAAAATATCCGAAAAATGTCGGGCTACGCCGATACCCTCGTTTTTCTTTCGGCCACCGATACTGCACAGGTCGTCAAAGCGCACTTTCATCACCTTTTCTACAAAGGTTATAGCACGTTTGGCCGCACCCGCACACCGGGAACCGCTCGACTCCGGATCGACCTCCTCGAGTTCGTCCATACCTGGGATGCGATACCTTCGCCCAGGGTCTTTCAAACTCGCTACGAGCTTATCGCATCGGATTCGGCGACAACTATCGAGTACCGACAGGACGTGACCCTCGATCGAGAAGTCGGGTGGCTCAGCTCCCGGATAGCAAAGCGCCAGCTCAAGCGCTTCCAGGAGCAGCTGGAGCTGCTTGTCAGCTCATGGGAACAAAACAATGAGAGAACGGGGAAGTAAAGAGAGGCGAACTCGAGAATGGGTGAAAACGAAAGTACCTGCAGACAAGCAGGCACTCCGGTTCCCTTGTCGTCCTCCTCAAAGCATTTCTGCTTTGAGTCAAAGCAGCGACCGTTTACTTCCGGTCGCTGAGCTTTTAGTTTTTGTGGATGTGGACACCTCGGTGTGAACCGATGGCGTCATCGGGTTTGGAGAATCTGCCCTCACGCGGGTCGTTTCCGCAAACGAATCGCCCTGGGCGTTATCTCAACCAGCTCGTCATCGTTGATATAGGAAATGCAGTCTTCGAGCGTAAAGGTAGTCGGAGGCGTCAGGATGACGTTGTCATCAGAGCCGGCTGCGCGCATGTTGGTCAGTTTTTTCATTTTCCCGGGGTTTACCACCAGGTCGTTATCACGGCTGTGCTCCCCGACAATCTGTCCGGGATAGACCTGACTTCCCGGCCCGAAAAACAAGCGTCCGCGGTCCTGGAGATTGAACAGCGCATAGGCCACGGTTTCGCACGGCTCTTTCACGATAAGTACCCCGTTTTTACGGTTTCGGATCTCTCCGGCAAACGCTCCGTATTCGGCAAAGACGTAGTTCATGATTCCCATACCTTTTGTATCGGTCATGAATTCGGAGCGATATCCCAACAATCCTCGAGTGGGAATGCGATACACCAGGCGCGCCATTCCGCTATTCTGATCCATGATAAGCATCTGGCCTTTTCGGGCACCAAGCTTCTCGATAACCACACCCATGTATTGTTCATCCACATCAATGGTCAGCTCTTCATAGGGCTCCAGCTGTTTGCCGTCCACCTGCTGCATAATCACCTGAGGACGGGTAACCTGAAACTCGTACCCTTCCCGGCGCATGCGCTCGATAAGAATAGAAAGGTGAAGCTCCCCGCGCCCCGAAACTTTCATACCGATATCTCCAACGAGTTCCTCCACATGTAGTGCAACATCGGCAAGGGTTTCTCTCTGAAGCCGCTCCATCAGGTGGCGTGAGGTAACAAACTCGCCTTCTTTTCCTGCAAACGGAGAATCGTTCGGAATAAAATTCATGGAAAGCGTCGGCGGATCGATTTCCATGGGAGGAAGCGGGCAGGGGTTCTCGGGGTCGGTGAAGGTCACTCCAACGGTGACTTCGTCCATCCCCGCAACAGCCACAATTTCGCCGACTCCGGCAATGTCAACCGGCTTCTTCTCATTACCTACAAATCGGAATACCTTGGAGATACGCGCAGGGACAATACTTCCATCACGAAGCGCAACGGCGATATCCCGGTTGATATTGAGTTTCCCCTGAGTGATCTTCCCCACACCCAGCCGCCCAAGGTAGGGGGAGTAGTCCACCGAACTGACAAGCATCTGAAGTGGCGCGTTTTCGTCCCCTCCCGGCGATGGAATTCTCTCGACAATCAGATCAAGAAGGGGTATCAGATCCGGCCCCATGGCATCGGGGTCACTTCCCGAAATGCCGTCTTTGGCCGAACAGTAGATCACTGGAAAATCCAGAATATGATCGGGCGCATGAAGTTTGACAAATAGATCAAACACCTGATCCACGGCCCAATGTGGACGCGCGGCGGGCTTGTCCACCTTGTTAATTACGACAACAATGGGAAGGTCAAGACTGAGAGCTTTTTTCAGCACGAAATATGTCTGCGGCATCGGCCCTTCCTGGGCATCGACCAGCAAAAGCGCCCCATCGGCCATTTTGAGGACCCGCTCCACCTGTCCACCAAAATCGGCATGGCCCGGCGTATCGATAATGTTCACCCAGTGTCCCTTGTACTCAAACGAGCCGTTTTTCGAGGCAATGGTGATCCCACGCTCCCGCTCCAGGTCCATGGAGTCCATAAGCCGCTCGGCAACGACCTGATTGTCACGGAACATCCCGCTCTGGGCAAACAGACGGTCTACAAGGGTAGTTTTCCCATGGTCGACATGGGCTATTATGGCAATGTTGCGAATAATCGACGGATTCATCTAATTCGTTTTTCTTGGTGGAAGAGGAGAAAGGACAAAGCCCTTAAAATTACATTCTGCCTTCTGGATCTCAGCGACACGGTGGCATTCGGCGTAAACCCATTGCATTGTTCGAATTACAATTATCCACTATTGTTACATGACTTGAGAGAGCCACACAAAAGACCTGATAGCGGTACTCGACCCCACAATCATTGCAGCCAAAGCTGCATTTCGCGGAGCATACGGCTTGCCCATGGTTCTCTCCGTTCGGCCGCGAGGCATCCGCTCTACGCAAATTTAGCTTGGCGCTTGTTTACAAGACCGGTTAACAACTATTTTATCGGTTTGCTTTGTTATTTCACCCCGTCCGAGCAATCTATCCCTACATGAAATCAATAAAATGTGACGAAACGAATAAATCGTTCGAAGATAAAAGCGCTATCTACATCCTGGAATGGGCTTATAGACAGTTCCCCAAGGAGCGCATCAAGCTGTCCACCAGTTTTGGTGCCGAAGGAATGGTGCTGATACATCTGCTGGCGGAACTGGTCGGAGACCCTCGGGTGTTCACTATCGATACCGGCCGGAATTTTCAGGAAACCTATGATGTGTGGCAGGAAGCGATCAAGAAATACGGTATTCAAATCGAGACCCATTACCCTGATCCGCGCGAAATAGCAAAGCTGTGCAACGAGCAGGGGCCGAACCTGTTTTATGCAAGTGTCGAAAACCGTAAGCGCTGCTGCCATGTCCGCAAAGTCCTTCCGCTTGACGACGCACTGGCCGATACGGATATCTGGATCTCGGGATTGCGCCGGCAGCAAGGCCAGACGCGCTCCGAGATCCCGATTATTACCTGGAACGAGAAGTACAGTCTTTATAAGATTTGTCCGCTCGCCAACTGGCTCGAAACAAATGTGTGGGAGTTCATCCGTAACAATGGCGTGCCCTACAACGCGCTTCACGACCGGGGATTTCCCACTATCGGGTGTGCACCGTGCACTCGCCCGGTACGACCTGCCGAAGACATTCGATCGGGACGTTGGTGGTGGGAGCAGGAGGAAAAGAAGGAATGCGGCATCCATATTCAAGACGGTAAGACTGTACGTCGCCAGCCGCCACCAGACTACACAATCTAAACAAGGCCTCAGTGCGGAGATCATCATCATGAAAAATCAGGGACCGAATCACTCGGCAAACAGTGCAGGTAGTCGTCCACAAACAGGGGCCATCCACGCTACGTTTCCCTGCGATACCCAATTCAATTCGGTCATGCCTCCTATCTACCCTTCATCAAATTTTTCTTTCGATTCGATGGGGGTAAACAAAGGGTATGATTATACCCGAAGCGGTAACCCGACCCGAAGCATGCTGGAGTCAACGCTTGCTCACCTCGAAGGGGGGATCGACTGTATATGTACGGCAACGGGCATGGCCGCAACCGGTGCGATTCTTCATCTGCTCCGCCCGGGAGACCACGTGATTACCGGCGATGACATCTACGGTGGAAGCTACCGCATGATGCATTCGGTGTTCAGTAATTATGGAATCGAATTCGAGTTCATCGACATGACCGACTCTGAAAGAGTCGCAGCAGCCATTCGAGACACCACTCGGCTCATCTACATCGAGACACCCTCCAATCCTCTGCTGCGCCTTGTGGATATCGAGGCGGTTGCCACGCTTGGGCATCAGGCCGGAGCGATGGTGGCTGTCGACAACACCTTTTCCTCGCCGGTCTTTCAGCGGCCGCTGGACCTGGGCGCGGATCTGGTGATTCATTCCACCACCAAGTACATCAATGGCCACAGCGATGTCGTCGGGGGTGCAGTTATCAGCAACTCCGCTGAACTCGCCGAGAAGCTGAGGTATACCAGTAATGCATGCGGACTGAGTCAATCGCCCTGGGATGCCTGGTTGGTTCTGCGGGGAGTCCGGACACTTGCCCCCCGCATGCAAGTACACAATTCTAATGCTCTGGCCATTGCGGAGTTCTTGCAGAGCCATCCGGCGGTAAGTCGAGTGTACTATCCGGGTTTACCGGATCACCCTCAGCACGCGCTTGCCAAACGTCAAATGAAAGGGTATGGCGGAGTGGTCAGCTTCGATTTCCGTACACCTATGGACACCGAACGCCTCGACAGTTTCTTCGGGAAACTCCGTTACTTCGCTTTAGCAGAATCACTTGGAGGCGTCGAGTCTCTCATTGAATCTCCTTTTTTTATGAGCCACGCATCGATGCCCGAAGAAGCCCGTCGCGGAGCCGGCATTTCCGAGGGTACCGTCCGGGTGTCCGCTGGAATCGAGCATAGCCGAGATCTTATCGATGACTTAAGCAATGCACTG
>JBEPYC010000021.1:0-20596 GCA_041641555.1 Chitinivibrionales bacterium
ATGGCGATCGATTCGCTGGATGTCGAAATGACATGACGAAATACACGAAGAGCTTCTTCGTTTCGAAAACGCTCAGTGATATTAAAGGAAGTCGTGCAAAGAGCAGTGATTTCGTTGTGCTGATTGAGCAGGGGAAACCGCGTGGTCAGGAAAACATTCAGGTGATCGTTGATTTCGAGCGTTTCTTCGTAGTCTACTGCAGCTTTCTTCTTGAGCACTTCAAAGTCGTGCGACCGTGCAGCCGAACCGATCGATTCCCCGAAAACCTGCTCTTCGTCTTTTCCCAAAGGTTCACCGATGCCATTTTCGGAGAGAAAATCACGGAATCGCTGATTAATAAACCGAAATTTACCATCCAAATCTTTGACTGATACGAATGCTGGGGTGTTGCGAAGAATCGACTGAAGTTCCGATTCCTTCTTTTGTACTGAACGATAGGTCTGCACCAGCGTGGTGTTGTCGTTGAGCGTGATTACCGCTCCCTTGGTTTCTCCTTCGGAGCTGATCAGAGCATCGACCCGGACATGGAAATGCCGATGGTCGAGTTCGACCTGTAGTTCGCCCCGATGAGCATCCCGGATCGCCTGCTCGGTCAGCTCGTAGATCACGGAAAGATCGGATCGGGCAGGGAGAAGCCGGATATTCTTGCCCAAATCCTGCTCCCGAATGCCAAAATAGGCGCGTGCTGCCGGGTTGAAGCGGGTGAGGTGAAGGTTGGCATCCACAACAAACAGCGGGTAATCGACAGACCGCTGAATAAGCTCGAGGAAGTCATTGACTACTACAAGCTCCGAGGATTTTGCGTTCAGCTCCTGATTGAGGGTCGTCAGCTCTTCGTTGCTGGATTGCAGTTCCTCATTTGCCGTTTCGAGCTCCTCGTTGGTAGTCTGCAGCTCCTCATTGGAAGAATGGAGTTCTTCATTAAGGGCCTGCAATTCTTCGTTGGTGACTTCGCGTTCTTGAACTGTCTTGCGAAGCTGCTCCTGGGTATCGCTCAGCTCTTCCTGGAGTTGGGCGAAGCTGCCGCCTTGAGCCGGGGAATGCTGTGCTCCGCCGGGCGCAGCAACTGCAGGGGGGCATTCCCGCATCTCGAAGCTGATTACGAGGAATGCCTTGTTCAGAACTTCAACAGGTGACACGACGGTCTGCACCCGGTGTGGCTTGTCGTTAATAGACGTGACTGCCTGAATGCCACGAATGCGCTCTTCTCCCCGCTTCGCACGGTATACAGCCGATAGAACACCTTCTCGTAGATCGGCGGAAAGAAGCGAGTGAACTGACTGGGTCATTCTTCCATCGGGTATGCTTAAAAGCTTTTTTGCCTCGCCCAGAACACTATGTATGGTAAGGCCTTCGTCGAGCACAATCGAGTCCGGTGCAATCTGACGCAAAAGCGAAAGAAACATCTCCTCTGACTTCCGGCCGTCGTTTCGGGCCTGCAGGTTTTTTTTCTGTGGAATCGAAATTTCACCGGAAAAATGAAGCCTGGAATCGGCCATCATGTCGTCACGCCGGAAAATCCTTCCCTCTACCGCGGTAAACCCATTCGACTCTTTGCCGATCCCTTCGGAGCGCCCGAGCATAAGGAGGGAGCCGTGCTTGAGGGCGTAATGGAAAACACGCAGCAGCCTGTTCTGCATGGCAGGAACAAAATAAATGAACACATTACGACAGCTTACAAGGTCAATGTTTACAAAAGGAGGATCCTGCGTGAGGTCATGTCGGGCAAAAACGATCATTTCCCTGAGGAATCTCTTAACAATGTAGAGGCCTTCGGTGTGATCAAAAAAACGATCCCTGCGTTCAGGACTAACGTATTCAAGTGCCGGCTCCGGATACATGCCTTCCCGAGCCATCTTCATAGCCTGTTCATCGATATCGGAGGCAAAGATGTGGGGAGTGATATCCAGGTTCATTTCGTTGAGAAGCTCATGGACGATCATCGCCATCGTATATGCTTCTTCCCCGGTAGAACATCCTGCCACCCAGATACGAAGCGCGTCACCAGTGGATTTCGATTTCAGATGTGCAGCGAGATTTTTCTTGAGACGCTCGAACTCCTGCGGGTCTCGAAAGAAATTCGTAGCATTGATGAGCACGCTCTCAAAGAGCAGGTGCACTTCTTGACGGTTTTTTCCAAGGTAGTCCGCGTACGCGTTGAATTCATCGATTCGTAAGGCGACCATACGACGAATGATTCGACGCAGGATCGTGGGTCGCTTGTAGCTTTCGAACTGCACACCAAGGTGCTGTCGAAGAACGCCAATGATACGGTGGTAGGGGTCATCCTGTTCTTCCAGGTCTGGCCGTGTGTCACCGATTTGTTGTGTGAAGCGGAGAATCTCGGCGGCAAGGGTCGCAGCGTCCGAGACAAGGTCGGGTATTTCCCGGTCGATTATCGCCCGGGGCATGCTGTCATATTTGGCTTCTTCGGGATTCTGGGCCAGAACGATCCCGCCGACGGCTTTAATGGCGCGTGCTCCATGCATACCGTCGCTTCCTGTGCCGGAGAGAATGATTCCGGAAGCTCTGTCGCCGTAACTCTCGGTCAGCGAGGTGAAACATGTATCAATGGAGGGTTTCGGCCCTTTTCTGAATCTGTTCTCCTTAAGCTCAAAGCGACCATCGGTGATTTTCAGGTCGTATTGAGGGGGGAGCACGTGAATCGTTCCTGGACGAGGCGCATCGCCGCTCTTTATCGTGATTACGGGTATGGTAGTTTCTCTGGAAATCAGCTCCGGAAGCATGCTCTTGTGCTCCGGTGACATGTGCTGAACAACAATGAAGGAAAGGTTGGTATGGCGATCAAGGTGAGAAAAGAAAACCCTGAGCGCGCTCAGTCCTCCTGCCGAGGCGCCTATGCCAATAATGGGAAATCGATTCTCAGTCATGGTTGTCTGTGTTTCTACACGGTGTTCAGCGGGCAAGAGAGTATCCATGGGCAAGGCTTGCTTCAAAAAGCTTGGAAAAACAGATTGTCATGTATTGGGTTATAATATTCACGCTCAAAAGCAGGCATGCCCTGCTCGAGAAAATACGAGAAGGTCTGTATACACGCAAGTTCCGTGCCGAAGGTTGCTGTGTACGCGTTGTGCGAAACCGCGGGTGGATATACGCTTGCAATGTAGGGGACAAGCCGTTGCAGCAGGAGTGGAACTGTGGGTGGAAGGAATGAGCCGCAGTGCACCATCACTTGTCTGATAACACTGCACTGGAATGGAGCGTCAGGGCCAGTGCGCCCAAGACACAGCCAGTCCTGCCGAAGACTGACAAAAACTGTGGCAAAAAAATGGCAAAAACCCCAAAAAAGAAAAATCAAGAACCACGTAAGTCCTTGATTTTTCTAATACCCCCACGGGGAATCGAACCCCGGTTTAAGGACTGAGAATCCTTCGTCCTAGGCCACTAGACGATGGGGGCAATTTTTTACTTTCGAACCTCTTTTGGTTCTCACCTTGCAGTGAGGACAGCGGCAAGTGTAGACTGCCTGGCCTCCTGTTCCAGCAAGACGTAATGGCTGGGGTGCAAGGATTCGAACCTCGATAGCCAGAACCAGAATCTGGAGTCCTGCCATTGGACGACACCCCAACGAAGCCTAAAAAATAAATTGGAGCGAATGGAAATGCAACGTCAAAAACTCTTTGTTTCCCTGGAAAACATCGTTCAGTCCAACTCCCACCGACGACGAAGGTACCACTCAGTGCCTAAAAGTGCCACGAGAAAAAGAAACATCCACCAGCTTCGGTTGATCTCGATTGTGTGCCGAATGGTTGCCTGAAAATCGGGTTCAGCCAGCTCCGACACAAATTCCTCGAGATCTTCTGGTGATCGAAAATCGAGCGGGCGGCCGACCTGATCAAGAAGAAGGGTGTTCTGGCCGCGAATATGAAACTCCGTGTTTTCTTCAACGACTCGAACCGAATCGCGATAGCTCATCGTGCCCATCGGGGTTTGTACTGAAGACTCGTACGAATACACCCCTGAAGAAAGAGGGGGAAGCCGTAGCTGCCCTCGACTGAGTCCGGGGATTTCGGGTATAAAGGATGTGTCCACAAGGATCTCGCCCCCAGGTGACTTGAGGGTGAACGAAACGCGAATTCGCTGGTGGGTTGAAACCCGGGATGGGAAAATGAGCCGAAACCTTAGCGAATCACTGACCCACTGATTCCCTTCGGGAAAAACGTAGTACCGCTGTGCGGCCCGAAGCGATACCTGATTCTCAACCAGAGACAGCAACCGTTTGGAAAAGGAAAACTCGGTCATCCCGCGATTCAGTCCCAGGGGCCAGAAATCCCAGCGCCAAAACCCCCGCACGGGTACCACCAGTGAGAATCTTCTCCTGGCTGTCGTACTGTACAGTGCATTTACAGTATCGCGGCGTTCTTCCGGTGAACGTCCATGCACAATCCATGCTCGAAGGTACGATTCGAGAATGATCGGATTCCGATCATTGCAGAGAAAAAACGATGATGGAGGGGGATAGCTTTCCTGCAGTACCGCATTGGGCAATGATGGAAGATCCGAGCGGATGACTCCAAATGCATTGACGGGCGCACGGGCGCCTTCGCACGGGCCCGTTCCCGCGTAGACAATTACGGCTCGTTGCGGAGTTTTTCCAACGAGGCGGCCGGCATTACGGTCGGAATCGAAAAGAAAAAAGGCATCGGTGCTGCTCGTGGGTGAATCGATGACTGTCCACTGGTCGCTGCTCTGCAGCGCAAGGGTGATAAACCTATTGTCCAGGGTCGGCGCTGGAGAGTATATGGCTGCGGTAAACTTTGAAGGGACAATGGTCTGGACAATCTGAGTCGATGACAGTGCCGAGTCACGTTCATCCGTTGCAGTCAACCGATACAGCACTCTTCCTACCGATGCCGTTGGCAGGTTGAGCGTTACAGTATCTCGAAAGAACCCCGAATCCACACGCATCGTTCGTGATCCGACACGTTTTCCCCGTCCTGTGGCTTTGATCCTCAGCGATCGGCTGCCGGGGGAGTACCCGTAAACTTCGACTGTTGCCGTATGTGGGGAGTCTACCGCGGCGGTTTCGGTGTAGGATAGCGTCGATATTCTGGAGAACCACTGCGGAGCGAAACCCGGCAGAGTCGCGTATCGAACATCTTTCCGGCCATAGCTCTGAGTGGGAAGTCGAGTGTTGGTCCAGTTTCCGTCGGAGATAACAAGCAGCTTCTGTGAGTTGGCAATGACCTTGTGCGAGGGGAGTGGAGGGAAATCACTTCGTGAATCGTTGAAATCACCTGGTGTAGTGTGTCTAAGCTTTCCGAGAGAGTCTCCGAACGTAAGGATTACCAGACTTTTTGCAGGCGAAAGGGAGTCGAGCCGTCTGCCGATATTGTCAAGAAGCGCCGGTACCAGTGAGTCGGCGTCAAAAAGCTGCATGCTCCGGGAAACATCCAGCAACACGGGGATGCGGTCGCTCGATGGCTGCAGCCGTCTAATCGCAAAATCCGGCTCGTAGAATGCCGCGAGCAGCAGCAGAAGAATGGCACCACGTAGAGCGGTCAGGGATGCCTTTTTGACGACCGTGAGATCGGTGCGAAAAATCTTGAAGGCACTGACAATCAGGTATGCCGAACAGATTACAATTACGATTGCCGAGGTCATGTGAGCAGAAAAAAGATCCGGGTAAAGATGTGGCCTATTTCTTTATCAAAATGGTATCGTGTCGCCAGTGCTTGTCATCGATTTGCGGGTAGTCGGTCGTGTAATGCAGCCCACGGCTCTCGTGACGTCGTATAGCCGACTGTATCACCAGCCGCGCGGTGATCACCATGTTTCGGAGCTGGAGTAATCCACCCGAGAGTTTGGTTCTCCGATAGAAATCCTCGATTTCCTTTTCGAGCAACTGGATTCTTCGCTTTGCTCGTGCGAGACGGTGGTTGGATCGTACGATCCCGACATAGTCCCACATGATACTCCGGATTTCGTTGAAATTGTGGGAGAGGAGAATCCATTCTTCCGTGTCGACGGTTCCGCTGTCGTCCCATGCGGGAACCCGATGAGGTTCGATGAGGGGAGCTTTCTTAATTGTCGAAGACACGCTTTCGACCGACCGCTGTGAAAACACCAGCGCTTCCAGAAGGGAATTGGAGGCGAGGCGGTTTGCGCCGTGGACCCCCGAACAGGAGACTTCTCCTCCGGCAAAAAGCCCGGGAATGCTCGTCTGTCCCTGAGTATCTACCTGAATGCCGCCGCAGAGGTAGTGGGCGGCAGGCACAACCGGCACCGGATCCTGGGTGATATCGATACCGTATGCTTTACAACGAGCGTAAATGTTGGGGAAACGCTTTTTTGTGGCTCGTGCGGCCAGATGCCGAAGGTCGAGATATACACAGGGTTCACCACTGGTCTTGATTTCTTTGTCGATTGCCCGGGCGACGATATCGCGAGGTGCCAGAGAGCTCATCGGATGATACTCGTCCATGAATGCCCGGCCATCCTTGGTGCGTAAAACCGCGCCGAACCCACGCACAGCTTCGGAAATCAGGAAAAGATTTGCTCCCGGGTGGTAAAGTGCTGTGGGATGGAACTGTATGAACTCCATATTCGCGATACGCGCCCCGGCCCGAAATGCCATGGCAACACCATCCCCGGTGGCGATCTCCGGGTTGGTGGTATGCGCGTAGATTCTTCCTGCCCCGCCAGTTGCCAGATAGGTGACTTTGGCCCGAATCGGAATGACCGAGCGTTGTATGCGGTCGAACGCGTATGCACCGTAGCACCGGTTGGATTTGGGGGCACGGCGGACATGGTGGTTGGTGATCAAATCGACCGCGTAGTGGTTTTCGAGGATGTGGATCGATTTCCGGGAACGAGTCCGTCGAAGAAGCGTGTGTTCAATGTCTTTGCCGGTAAGGTCGCGTGCGTGTACGATGCGGCTTGCCGAATGCCCGCCCTCCTTACCCAGATCCAGGCTCCATCGGGCGCGGGATGACGATGCGCGGGAGAATTGTGCCCCCCACTGGATAAGCTCCGCAATGCGAGCAGGCCCTTCTTCCACGATGATCTTCACCGCTTCTTCATTGCAGAGGCCGTGGCCGGTGCGCAATGTATCGTCTATATGCTTCTCGAAGCTGTCGGTGGGATCAAGAACACACGCAATCCCGCCTTGGGCAAAATTAGTATTGGAGTCGCTGTCGCTTTTTTTGGTAATCAGAATGACTCGACCGAATCGCGATGCATGAATAGCGAAGGTTAGCCCCGCGATACCACTTCCAATGACCAGAAAGTCACACTCCAGAGAATGCTTATCCGTTTGGGATGGCACTGTTGCATTTCCTTATTGATTAGGATCGAATACGGGGGAACATCGAGCCGGCAGTGATCGACCCTCACGCATTGCTGATCTGCCCCAGATATCCGCCGTGATGGCGAAAACCGAACTGTTGCCGCGTAAAACCGCGCATTTCCATAAGTACCAGGGCAAGGGCATCCGAGAGCGCCATCATTACAATGGTGCTTGCCGTAGGAGTAAGCCCCAGAGAGCAGGGCTCCTGGACTTCTCCCATGTTGAGTACGACAGTACTTAGAGATCGTATTGCCGAATCGGGATGCGAAGTAATGCCGATAATTGCCTCGGTTCCCAGTCGCTCGGCCAGACGAAGCATTTCGAGGATTTCTCGTGTCTTCCCGCTTGTAGAATAAGCGATTATGATATCACCCGGTGCGATAAGCCCAAGGTCCCCATGCTCGCTTTCTCCCGGATGTAGATAACAGGCGGGGGTGCCGGTCGAGCAGAGCGTTCCTGCCATTTTCTTGGCTATTGCTCCTGCCTTACCCATCCCTGTGGTGATAATCTTTCCCGTGCATTGCACGATCAGATGTGCGGCTTTCTCAAAGCTCTCATCGATCGGTATTGCCGAAATTGCAGCGGCTTCCAGGTTAATTATTTCTTTTGCTCGCGATACGAGGTCCATAAGGTACTAACCGATTAGAGTGAAACATGACGTCTCGAATTGGGGTCGGAATGTGGGCTCCAGCCGTTTTTCAATATACATCACCGTTACTTAAATCCCGATCATCGGAAAAAGAGTGTAGCCCAACTATTGACTTCTTGTCGGAACAAAAGATACAATGAAACGGAAAATCATAAATGGTTGAAAAACCACGGATTGTTTTATGCCATCTTCACCATCGATTGACCACAACCGGCATATGCCTTTGTATCTGAGACTACTGGCAGTATGCATCGGTATTGCTGCGTGTGCTGCCGAAGCGGCTCGGGAAGGTGAAACAATTGAACGGATGATATTCGAAGAGCAGCGTATTGAAGGTAAGATTCGTCGGCCGCAGCTGGTGCTGATCAAAGCCGACCAGCGCCCCGATTTTTCTCCCATGATCATTCAAAGTATGGGCAAAAACAGAAACATTACCGAACAGGTAACCCCATCGGTTATCGAGGAATCACCCTACGACGATGCGTTTCAGTTCAACAATAAACGGATTAGAAATTACGTGCCCTGAATGCCGGGGCATTTTTACAGCACAAGACGAGATTACGCTTAGCGGTAGATACTAAAGCGAAGGAGTATCCATGAACTTCATCTCCATGTTTCTCTATGCATTCAATCCGTCCCAGGCGGGTTGGGTTTTCATGTGGGCAATCCTCGTATTTGCCGTATTCGGGCTTGCGATTATAATCGAGCGCACCATTTTCCTCACCTTGCGTTCGTCGTCCAAGTCGGAGAAGTTTGTAAAAGATATCCTCAGCCATATCCAACGCGACGATATCGCCGGTGCGCAGAAGCTTGCCGAGAAAAAATCACAGACCGCACTGGCCCGTGTGTTTCAGGATGCGCTCAAGGAAGCCCAGTCCGGTGCCGAGCGAATTCGTAATGCAGTCGATGAAGCCACGCTTCGGATTGTGCCGAATCTCGAGAAACGCACCGGATACCTGGGAACGATTGGAAATGTCTCCACGCTTCTGGGGCTCATGGGAACGATCTACGGTCTGATCGTCTCGTTTGCCGCGGTCGGTAAACCGGGAATCGATCCCGCGGAGAAATCAACCCTGCTTGCCCAGGGAATCGCCGCCGCCATGAATACAACCTTTCTTGGTCTGACCGTGGCGGTGCCCGCTATTGCCGTGTATACCTTTTTCAAGACAAAGACCCAGCGGATTATCGATCAAATCGATGAGTACTCTCTTCGCCTGGTAAACACCCTTGTCGAGCGGTCGTACCGAACGCACAAGTACCATATAAGTGCAGCTCAGCTTCGTGAGGGAGTGGGCGTTCATGTAACACACAATAACATCAAGATTTTCACCGACAACAAACTCATAAAAGAGATCAACATCTGATCGGGTTCACTCCTGCGTGCTCATCCGCCGCGGGATCACTGCATTAGAAAAACGTTTCTACTATGGATAGTTTCCAAGAGTTTTTCCTCTCCTTTCAGCCGTCGCAGAACGGTTTCGTGTTTATGTGGGTGCTCACCGGGGTGGCTTTACTTGCTGTGGCCGTCACGATCGAGCGATGGTGGGATATCGGGAGGCGCACCAACGTAAATGCTCCCGCATTCATGGCCAATCTCCTGCGGCTTGTCCGGGAAAACCGTCTGCAGGATGCCTACGCTCTGTGTGCTTCGGGAAAACGAAGAGCCTTGCCGCGGATTCTTGGAGCGGGAATCAAGAAATCTTCGATATCACCGGCATTGATCCGTACGGCCATGGAAGAAGAGTCGCTTCATATGATCCCTGTCCTGGAAAAACGCCTCAATACGCTGGTTACCTGCGGCAATCTGGCAACACTACTGGGACTGATGGGGACAATTTATGGGTTGATTCTATCTTTTGCCGCCGTCGCACAACCTGACATTTCCCCTGTCGAAAAGACTTCGATGCTTGCGACGGGAATTTCGGCGGCGATGAACACCACCCTCATGGGACTGATAATTGCGGTGCCCTGTGTCCTCAGTTTTTCCTTCTTCCGCTCGAGGGTCGATGATACGGTTGCCGAGATCGACCGGTATGCCGTGACGCTGTTGAAGGTTCTGGTCCCGCAGAAGGCTGTACAAAGATCCTACAAGGTCTCGGCACGAAGAATGAAAGAAGAAGTCGAGACGGAGCCGAACATGGTTCCCTTCATGAATCTGATGGTCGTACTGATTCCGCTGCTTCTCTCGTCCTCGGAGTTTGTCAAGCTTGGTATGGTAGAGATAAAACTGCCCGAGTCAGCGCAGTCTTCCGGTGGCGCAGGCGGGGGAGAGGATGAACAGAAAAAAGAGGCCAAACTCGAGCTGGGTGTCGTGATTACCAAAAAAGGGTTTTCGCTGTTCCATCATTTCAAGGAAGACGGTGAGTCCGGAGAGAGGGATACGACAGCAGCCGAGATACCTGTTACCGGAGGTGAATATGACTATGCCGCACTTACCAGGGAACTGGCCAAGGTCAAGAAGAAAGCCCTGGTAGAGATACTTGGAAGTGTGGGTGTGGAGAATACCGGGTCGATGTCGCTGGCTGAGCTGTATCTGCAGTTTACGCGGATTGAAGACGGAGAGCTTCCGACGCTGAAAGACCATCAGATGATAAAGATTGTCGCGGATGAAAAGACAAAATACCAGACCGTAATCGCGGTGATGGATGCCGCGCGCGGAGTAAGGACCAGCCGCGGGAAAGTGACGATGTTTCCCGATGTTTCCATCGCGGGTGGAGTGATATAACGAATACTATTGAATTCTCCGCGGTGGTTCGATCCCAGTTCGAAACCAGCCGTGGTGGGTGTCCCAAGAGTTAACCTATGCCGAATCCTCGAGCTATCAGACAGGCGCGGCGCCGAAGAAGCGGGAATGGAGAGAAACTGAACATTACCTCCATGATGGATATGTTCACAATCATCCTGGTTTTCCTGCTGAAAAATTTCGCGACCGAAGGGACGATCGTGACACCAGCCGAGAACCTGACGCTTCCCAAGTCCACAGTGGAGAAGCGCGCCCGGGAAACGCTGAGTGTCAAAGTCTCCAGAAGTACGATCGTGGTCGAAGACAAGCTGGTGGTGGATGAATCGGCGTACGCCACCATTCTGGCAAGCGATGATTTTTTGATCGAACCGCTTCATGGCGTTCTCAACAAGTATGCAGAAGAGGCAAAGGAAGCGGCGAAGATGTTTGGTAAGTCATTTTCCGGCGACATCAGTATTCAGGGTGATGTCGAGATTCCGTATAAGGTGCTGACCCGGATTATGTATACGTGCGGGCAGGCGGGCTACCCGAACATGAACCTCTTCGTGTACAGGAACGATTGATGAGAGGCAATCAAACCGGCATATTCTACGCAGGGGCTGGGTCGGGTGGATCGACGGTGGATAAGTTTCCGCGTCAGTTTGGCCGCTCTCCGTTTATGGGGTTTGATAAGCGATTCGCAATCATTTTCGGATCGTGCGCACTTGTATTGTTATCTGTCGTCGGGATTCTTTCGCAGCGACCGGTTACCCAGGAAGTGACCGAAAAAGAGATACAGAAAATTCAGGAACGGTACGCGCGGCTGGTTCTCAATCAACCCAAGCCCGAGGTGGAAGAAGTAGAAGAAACCACGTCGGGACCCGAAAAAATCGAGCAGGTCCAGGAAGAAAAGCCGGCCGAGGAAGAAAAGGTCGACCGCGAGAAGGAAACCTATGTCCAGCGGGAGAAACGGCGTGAAGCGACCCGGGAAGAGCGCCAGAAGCAGCGCGATGAAGTTGCCAAAGAGGTGCGTTCGACGGGTATTTTCGCGGCAATCACCGCTGCAGGCGGTTCCGGTGGCAGTGGTTCCTCAGTCACCGACCTTCTGGGAGCAACCGAAGGTGTCGGGGATTTGTCTGATATCGATGTCGACAAGGGAACGTTTGCTACGAGCAAAACGGTGGATCCCAAGGAGTTGAGTAAGCCCCGGGGAAGCAGACGTTCGGGAGTCGGTATCGAGCGTAAACAATTGAGCAAAGCATCCGGAAAGCAGATTGCTGCGGCCGGTGAGGTGAATCTGACGACCAAGCCGCCGGAGATGAAAGATGAGTCGGGTGGGGCGGCGGTCTCCACAAGTAGAACCTGCATTCAGCGCGTGGTGAACCGGCAGTCCAGTCGGTTGAAACGTGTGTTTGAGAACTGGCTGAAACGGGATCCGAATCTCGGGGGGCTTCTGGAAGTTAAATTCGTGATACTACCGACCGGCGATGTTTCCAATGTTGCAGTGCATCGGTCTACGACAAACAATTCCAGTTTTGATCAGAATATTCTCCGTTACATAAAGCGTTGGAGTTTCTCCCGATGTACCGTTGCGGAATCCATAGAAATAGTGTATCCTTTCATGTTCGAGGGATCGAAATAGCGGCATCAATTATCGAGAAGAGGTGAACGATGGATCCGATTCGAAGCAGGATTTCTGAGCGTATTCAACACATCAGTGCCGATTCTGAGAATCCCCGGTTTTTCGATTTGAGCACCTCTGGCGTCTGCTGTCTTCATACCAAGGAACTGAAACCCGGTAGCACGGTATCAGTTGAAGTAGGTGATCTGTCTCTCAAAGCCAAAGTTGTGCATTGCACTGAACGAACCGATGGCTTTCGGATAGGGCTTCAATTCGCCGGCGTCGATACGAAAAAGCAGAAACTTCTGGAAGAGCTCGTAGAGAAATATTCCAGAGGTGTCCCCGTTCTCTGCGGTATCACAGGCGGGGAGTCAGACGGCAAAGGTGCCTGATGGCCTCTTCGTCGTGGCTCAGAAAAATCAAACTTGCCCGCATTTTTTGGCTCCTTCTCGCTTTAGGGGCTCTCGGAGTAATATTTTCCTTCTTAATACGCAATAATCCCGAACTCTTGGGTCAAGGCAGGAACGAGACGGCGTCAGCTGTCCAGGAGTCTGATAGTTCCAGCGGGGAACGTGTCGTTGATTCTTCGCGGAATGCCGATAGCACCACCGTGGAGCGTCTATCGGCGCAGGCTCCCGTGTCGACTTCCCCCAATAAGAGCAAGCCGGTGGTCGAAGTCCCATCGGTAGTTGCATCTCCTCTGGATCGGCCCGATTTAGAGGTGCGGTTTTCCGTCACTCTGACATTGTCGGGCAACCAGGTGTTGCACGAAGCATTGTTTAAACGTGACGAACTGCGCGTAATCGTGGGCGAAGTAGTTGCCTCGATGCCTGTTTCGGAGCTATCGATTGCGAAACTCCGGGAATCGGTCAGAGACCGAACCAGTGCCTTGCTCCAACGGGGAGGCGTTCAAAATGTTATGTTTAATGGCTTTAGCATAGAATCGAAAAAATAGACAGGGCCCATCCTATCATGAATGTAATGAATGTCGTCACGGCAATTTTCGGCTCAAAAGAGCAGCGCGATATCAAGAAACTGCAACCGATTGTCGATCGGATCAATGAACTCATGGAGTCCACCCATGCACTGTCCGATGAGCAGCTGCAGGCCAAGACCGAAGAATTTCGCGGTCGGCTTGCTCAAGGGCAGACACTGGATGATCTTCTGCCCGAAGCATTTGCTGTGGTGCGTGAGACAACCCACCGAGTGCTGGGAGAGGGACGCACCGTTACCGACCCGGTGACCAGGCAAGAGATTCCATTCATGGCGCATTTCGATGTGCAGCTTATGGGTGGAGCGGTTCTGCATCAGGGCAAGATCGCTGAGATGAAAACCGGTGAGGGGAAAACGCAGGTTGCCGCTCTTGCCGTTTATCTGAATGCACTCGAAGGTAAAGGGGTGCATGTCATTACGGTCAATGACTATCTTGCCCGCCGCGACAGCGAATGGATGGGCAGGATTTTTGGTTTTCTGGGCCTGACGGTGGGATGCCTCGATCTGACTGAGCCAAACTCCGAGGAGCGCCGGGAGGCTTATGCGTGTGATATCGTGTATGGCACAAACAACGAATTTGGATTCGACTACCTCAGAGACAACATGGCGGTCCACCAGGACCAGTGTGTGCAACGAGAGCTCAACTATGCGGTAATCGACGAAGTGGATAACATCCTGATCGATGAAGCCCGGACGCCGTTGATCATCTCGGGGCCGGTGACCAAAACAAATCGGGAATATGAAGAACTCAAGCCTCGCGTAGCTCGTCTGGTGAATGCGCAGATAGCACTGACCCAGAGCATGATTTCCGAGGCAGAGCGTCTCTTGCAGAATGAAGAAACGCATTACGAGGCGGGTGTGAAGCTTCTGGGGGTTCAGCATGGTGCCCCCAAGAACAAGAAGCTTGCAAAGCTGCTCAAGGAGCCCGGTGTCGCCAAAATCATGAAAACGGTGGAAGCCGATTATCTTCGTGAAAAAAAGCTGCATGAGATCGACGAGGAGCTTTTCTTTGCGATGGATGAGTCGGGGCACAGTGCGGAGATGACCGATAAAGGCCGCGAGCTGATCAGCGGCAACAACCCCGAGTTTTTCGTGGTACCTGACCTGGCCGAAGAACTGGGGCGTATCGATAATGATCAGGAAATGGATTTCGCAACCAAGTCGGAGCAGAAAGACGAGATTCACCGGCTTTACGCAGAACGCTCGGAACGAATTCATTCCGTCAGCCAGCTTCTTCGGGCGTTTGCGCTCTTTGAACGTGATGTCGATTATGTCGTCCAGGACGGCTCAATTCTGATTGTCGATGAATTTACCGGTCGTATCCTCCACGGACGACGCTACAGCGAAGGGCTCCATCAGGCACTCGAAGCCAAAGAGGGTGTCAAGGTTGCCGGAGAGAACCAGACCCTGGCCACGATCACCTTTCAGAACTACTTCAAGCTCTATACAAAAATCGCGGGTATGACTGGTACTGCCGCTACCGAGGCTGGGGAGTTTAACGAGATCTATAAGCTGGACGTAGTGACGGTGCCCACAAACCGTCCATTGGTCCGCAACGACCATGATGACGAGATTTACAAGACGCACCGTGAGAAATACAATTCCATCGTTGGCGAGATCGCTGAAATAAACAAAATCGGGCGTCCGATCCTCGTAGGAACGACCTCGATCGAGAAATCCGAGCTCTTGAGCAAGCTTCTGACACGTGCGGGGGTGCAGCACGAGGTTCTCAATGCAAAACAGCATGCGCGAGAAGCGAGTATTGTCGCGCAGGCGGGGCGACTCGGATCGGTAACGATCGCCACCAACATGGCAGGACGCGGTACAGATATCGTCCTGGGCGGGAGTTTCGATGCGCTGGTCAAAGGGGAGATGCTCAAGGAAGGTATCGATCCCGAAGACCTGTCTCAGGAAGAAAGACGTAAGCGGTATCACAAGTTGTACCAGGAGCTCAAAGAAGAGCACGATAAAGTCGTCGAGCTTGGCGGATTACATATCGTAGGAACAGAACGGCATGAGTCGCGCCGGATCGATAACCAGCTTCGGGGACGTGCCGGGCGCCAGGGTGACCCGGGATCCACGAAATTCTTTCTTTCCCTCGATGATGATCTGATGAGGATTTTCGGATCGGGAAGAATCGCGGCGATTATGGATCGCCTTGGTGCTGAAGAAGGCGAGGTCATTTCGCATCCGCTGGTCAGCCGATCGATCAGTAATGCCCAGAAACGTGTCGAGGGACGGAATTTCGATCAGCGGAAACACCTCAAAGAGTACGACGATGTGATGAATCTCCAACGAACGGAGATCTATGGCCTTCGGCAGCGGATCCTCAAAGGAGAGGATATTCGCGAGGAAATCATGGATCAGGTGGCCGCTTTTCTCGAAGACACCATTTACAAATACACTACAAAGGGTCAGTATGTTGATCAGTGGGATTTGAAGGGGCTTGCCGAAGAGCTTCAGGCGGTTGTCGGGATTCTGGTGCCCGATGACCCGAGAGAACTCGGTGATAAGACACAGGATGCCCTTTTCGATCAGCTCTGGAAAGATGTCAAAGATCGATATGGGGAAAAGGAAACCCGTTTCGGCGGCCCGGTGATGCGCAAGTTCGAGCGGGGCGTGTTTCTCATGGTTATCGATAACCTGTGGAAAGACCACCTGTATGACATGGATCACCTGAAAGAAGGTGTTCAGTATCGGGCGTTTGGTCAGAAGAACCCGTTGTACGAGTATCAGCGTGAGGGTCTCAAGGCCTTCGAAGAGTTCCGGAGTCGCATTGCCCGTGAATTGAGTGCGTATATATTCCGTCTCGAGGGTGCGGTTGAAAGCGAAGACCGGATGGGTCTGGATCGGTCTCGCACCGTGCATGCATCGTTTGATGTGTTCTCGGGGGATGGAGGCGGTGGAGCAGATGGCGGACCACAGCCCCAGGCTGCGACCGCTCGACCGCAGCAGTCTCAGCTTATCACCAACCGCGCAGGTGGTCAGAAGGCGCCCGCACCGGTCCGTGTTGCCCAGCAGGTGGGGCGAAACGAGCCGTGTCCGTGCGGCAGCGGGAAGAAGTACAAGAAGTGCTGTGGGGCTGCCTGATGCCCGGTGCATTCATTACCTTCGAAGGAATAGACGGATGTGGAAAAAGCACGCAGCTTTCTATTGCCGCCGAGACGCTTCGAGCACAGGGGCTACAGTGTGAAGTGACCCGGGAACCCGGAGGCACACATATTGCAGAAAGAATTCGTGAGTTGCTGCTCGCACCCGAGCACGCGGAGATGACCGACCGGTGTGAGCTGCTTCTTTACCTTGCCGCTCGTGCGCAGCATGTTCAGGAAAGGATCCTTCCGCAAAGAGGTGCAGGTAGCGTTGTTCTGTGCGACAGATTCGCCGAGGCAACATTTGCTTACCAGGGTTTTGGGCGGGGGATCGAGCTGGAAGCGCTCGTGTGGCTGAATGAATTTGCTACCGGGGGCATTGAACCGGATCTCGTAATCGTATTGGATATAGATCTGGATGTGGCATCCAGACGATTGCGTGCTTCGGGAAAGGCGCCCGATCGGCTTGAGGGTAATTCCAGAGACTTTTATCATCGCGTGCGGATGGGATATAAAGATCTGGCAGAACGTTTTGCTTCGCGTGTGGCCGTTGTCGATGCATCCGCATCGGTGCGGGACGTGAGCAAAGCAGTCGCTGAACACATTGGAAGAACTCTTGAGCGCAGGGAACGACAATCCAGTGCCTTTGAATCGAAATAAGTACAACATTTTGCTCGAAATAATTGATTATCAAGCCTTTAGTGGGAGAATGCCGAGTCATGAGTAACCAAATGGAACAAGAGAAGAAACCCCTTTTCAGTCGGACTCCTCTGGTTGGAGTAGCAATAATGGTCGTTGTGGTTTCCGGCCTCATCGTCGACACGACCAGAGCCGAGAACGATAACTTCTATGCCGATCTGATCCGATTGGATAATGTCGCTACGCGCATTCACCAGAACTACGTCGAGGAGATCAGTTCAAAAGAGCTGGTCGACAAAGCGGTCGAAGGAATGATGGAAGTACTCGATCCTCATACGACGTATTTCGAGCAGAAGGCCTACGAGGAGCTTCGGATCCACACTGAAGGAAAATTCGGGGGACTGGGCATTCAGATATCGATCCGTGATGATGTTCTGACGGTCATGACTCCGATTTCCGGGACCCCGGCCGAGAGAGCCGGTATCCGATCCGGTGACCAGATCCTGGAGATTGAAGGGGAATCGACCAAGGGTATCAAGCTCGATGAAGCCGTTAACAGGCTTCGGGGTGAACCGGGAAGTGAAGTCGAAATACTGATTGGCCGAAAAGGTGAACCACGGCCGATGACTTATACGATTACCCGCGAAGTCATCCGTATCAATGCCGTGCCATTTGCCGGAATCCTGCAAGACGGGATCGGCTACATCCGCTTGACCACGTTTTCCCAGGACGCCGGTGATGAGTTGGAGAAGTCGATCAAGAAGCTTTTGAAAAAGGACCTCCAGGGTCTGGTACTCGATCTTAGAGGCAACCCGGGCGGGCTTCTTCCCCAAGCTATCGAGGTGGCATCGAAATTTCTTCCGCGCAAATCGCTGGTGGTGTACACCCGTGGTCGCGCGCCGAACCAGAACAAGGATTTTCATGTCAGCTCCAATCCGGTCATGCCGATGGACATACCGCTTGTAGTGCTGGTGAACCGTGCCAGCGCAAGTGCCTCTGAGATCGTTGCCGGTGCCGTTCAGGACTGGGATCGGGGAGTGGTGCTGGGTGATACCACATTCGGAAAGGGCTCGGTTCAGACGATTATGCAGCTCGACCCGACGCATCACCTGAAGCTTACTACCGCGTTTTACTATACTCCTTCAGGGCGCTGTATTAACCGCCCGGAGAACACGCCCCATTCGGTAGAAGAGGAAGACGTGAGTGTTGATGGGTATCAGGGTATCGACGACATTTCTCCCGATCAGGAACAGGAGCAATCAGATACGTCTGCAACCGATACTACCGCGACAGCCGAAGACACGACTACGTACCGCACCAAGAGTGGCCGTATCGTGCACGGTGGCGGTGGTATTGTCCCCGATACAGTCGTCGATATGAACTCTTTTTCACAAATTGTGAAAACCCTGTTTAAAAATGACGTATTTTTCAAATTCGCTAACGTTGAACATCCCAAGCTCAAGAAACGCGATGTCAAGATCGGCGAAGACTTTGTCGTGGACGATCGAATCATGAATGAGTTCCGCGCGTACCTCGACAGCACCGATTTTGATTACAAGAGCAGGGGAGAGCTGGCTCTGGACGACTTCCGGACACGCACGGGGCTTGTCGAGGATACCACCGTAGATTCGACAGAGGTTCAGGCCGACGAGGAAGCTGAGTGGACTGCTGAACAGCAGCAGCAGCTCGAAAAAGCCGTTGCCGGAATAAGCGCAATACTGGAGCAAAAGGAATCAGAGGAATTTCAAGAACATGAAAAAGAGATCCGCAAACACCTACGGGAAGCGATGCTCGTTCGGGAGTTTGGATCCGATAACGAGACGGTGTACCGGTTCCGCCTGAGTGATGATCCGCAGGTGAAAGAGGCGATCCGGCTGATGGCCAAGGACAAGATTTATTCTTCACTCCTGGTCCCATAAATCTGAAGAACACATAAATCTGCTGCACGATTCAGCTACTGAGGAGTAGTTAATATGTTGATGAAGATGCGGAATGCCGCACCGACGATCATTGTTATTGCCATGCTGGCGTTTGTGGGTACGATCTTTTTCTCCTGGGGAATGGATGTTTCGAGCCAGAATCGGGCCCAGACGGTAGGTGAGATCGAGGGAACCGAGGTTCCTCTGGAGAGTTTCAGCCGTGATGTCGAAACGGAGCGCGAGCGTCTTCGGATGACCGGTAATGCCGAGCTGTCTCCCTATCAGTGGCGGAATGTTCCTCGGCAGGTCTGGGATTCCTACGTGAGCCGGGCTCTGCACGAGAAGATCTTCGATCAGATGAAACTTCGCGGGTCCTCTGAGGAGGTCTACCAGTATTTGCGGAATAATCCTCCGCCTGAAGTAATATCGCATCCTCAATTCCAGACCGACAGCGTCTTCGATACCACCAAGTTTGTGCAGTTTCTCAATGATCCCGCCCAGATTGATAACGAGGGGATGCGAGCTTATGAGCGTCACCTTGCCGGATTCGTACTGCCCATGGATCAGTTGAGAATGATGATCGAGGCGGGTAATTCGGTGACCGATGCACAGGTGGCGCGGCAGTACCGAATCGATACCGAAAAAGCTCGTTTCGAGTATGCCAAGATCGATGCTGATGGGTTTGATGTCGATTCTTCGGAGATTACCGATCAGATGGTTCAAGAGTATTATGAAGAGAACAAAAAGAGGTTCAGTTCAGACGAGCAGGCAGAGCTCAAGTATATCAAGATTCCCAAGGTCGCTACCGATGCCGATGCCAGGGAGTACGAACAGGAACTTCTGGAGATGCGAAGCAGGATTCAGGAAGGGTCCGCAACGTTTGAAGAGGAAGCGCGTCTTGAGTCTGATGACGATGGGTCGGCAGAAAATGGTGGAGCTCTTGGGTGGTTTGGGAAGGGAGCGATGGTTCCCGAATTCCAGGAAGTTGCGTTCTCGCTGGAGCCGGGAGAAATATCCGAGCCGGTACGCACACAATTTGGGTTTCATCTGATACAGGTCGAAGACACACGGACGCAGGATGGCGAAAAACAGGTCAAAGCAAAGCATATCTTGCGCGAGGTACGACCTTCGCCGCAGACCATGGACAGCCTGGAAACCATTGCCGACAGTATTCGGAAAGTAGTGGAGAACAAGGGATTCGATGCGGCTACGGGTGAGGCATTTCCTTACGAAGCAGGTACGGTTGGACCCTTTGCCCGCGGGGAATCGGTTCCTCAGATCGGTTTCGTTTCGGGGCTGAGTTTTTTCGCGTTCAGCGAAGATGAAGGCGAGGTCGTGGAACAGCCTATGGAAAACGACGACGCCTTTTACGTGTTCGAAATCGAAAACAGAATCCCCGCCGGGATACTTCCGCTGGAGCTTGTCCGGGAGCGTATACAAAACTCTCTTGTAGATACATTGCAGATTCGGAAGGCCACGGACCGGTTCAATGAGATACTCGCACAGGCTCCCGAAGGCTCTGTGGCCGAGCTGAGCGAGATCGATTCAATCGTTTCTTCCGGGGTGACCGATACAGTGACGAGATCTGAGTACGTAGAGAATGTCGGGGTGAACAACGAAGCCGTGTCGGCAGTATTTGCTCTACCGGTCGGTGA
>JBEPYC010000022.1:0-17478 GCA_041641555.1 Chitinivibrionales bacterium
AGTAATTCAGAATCGAAAATGCATTCTCGAACGAAAGAGTACCGGACAGCCGGTAATTGCCGGGGTCCATAGCCGGTGCCACATGGTGCCCTTCGAAATCCCGCGGGTTTTCGTAGTAGTAGTCGCGCTCCGGAGAGAGCCAGAGCCGTTCGCCTCCAACACACCAATGGGACTGGCTGAAGCGCTTATCGAGATCGTGGGGATTCCACAAAACATTTGCTTCGTCCATTTTGGGAAAGAGCCCAAGAAGCCGCGCGCCGTATTCTGAGAAAAGCATGCAGCCGGTATCGCTGTCGGTGGTAATCACTTTCGTGTATTTCTCGGCGGTTTCTCTGAGCTCGTCCTGACTAAAAAATTTATGCGGCATGCTTGCTCCCGATCAGCCAATTGTGGGGTTTGGAATAGAATCGCAGGTTTTCAGGAAAATACAACAGATCCTCGTGTTGAGCAATCAGAGAGTGACGGTCCCGTTGAACCGGGCAGGAGAACGGCAGAAACGCTCACAAGACCGAGTACTCTCGACGGTACAGCCAGAGCGAAGTGCCTTTAGCGTAATGAGGCATGATGCGTGCGCGCGCTATCCCGGTATTTGCTTCGCGTGGAAGGCGTGTCTTGGTATAGAGATCATCGGCGGTATCGAATGCGTAGGTACCAAACACGGGAATGGTGCCCGGAGAGACATGGCGGTGTCTGGTGTAGATGGTCGCCGATGTGTATCCGGCCTCCTGTGCAGCCTTCCAGGTGCTCGAATTCCATCGTCCACAGGGAAAAGAGAGCGATGTCACCTGCTTTCCGGTGATGTCCTCGAGTGTTGCTTTCGAATCTCGCAATTCACGGTCGAGGTCAGCAGGGGAGAGGAGGGTGAGGTCCGGATGAGTTACCGTATGCGAGCCAATTTCGTGTCCGGCATCGGAGATCTCTCGAAGCTGACGAATCGAGAGGTGCTCTCTTTGGGGAAAAATGTCCCAGGACGACTCGTTCCCGATAAAACCCGTGACAGGAAAAATGGTGGCCTTGAGCTGATACCTGCTTAGTATCGGAAGAACGAGCTCGTAAAAATCGCTGAACCCGTCATCGAACGTAAGACAACATCCGGAGACATCGCTGGCCTGCCGGGCTGCTTCGGTGACACAAAACGTGCGGATGTTGTCTTGGGATATCAACCGCGCGTATTGAGCGAAAATATCCCGGCGACAATGCGAAAAACCGGCCGAAGACGAATCGGTTACCGAATGAAAGAGAAGGCCCCGGATAGAATGAGGGGTATGGCTTCGTCCGAAAAGGGCTCGTGCGAGCAACCCGGTACCGACCGGTACTCCCGCAATTGCAAGTACCAAAGAAAGTATTCCCATGCATTCAAGATACATCGATGGGACGTTTTAGGCCGTGGAAAATCGTACTTTTGTTATATGGGAAACAGAAAAAATGATACCGTATCATGCCCCAACTGCGGTGCAGAGATCAGCCGGCGCGCCAGGGCATGCCCGTCATGTGGGTCGGATGAAGAAACCGGGTGGTCGGAAGACACTTACCTCGATGGAATCGATCTTCCGGACGAATCGGAGTACGAGGAATTGAAAGAAAAAGAGTTCGGAGAAAGATCTACCGGCATTCGCCCTGTCTCCTGGGCCGGATTGGTAGGGCTGCTGCTTCTGTTACTCTTTCTTTTCGGGCTCCTTCGAGGGTTGTTTTAAAGCACGAGAAAAGACCTGGGTGTGATTCGTCGTACTCGAGGATTGAGGCAAACCTTTATTCCATGAGCCGTGAACGATAGCTGGCCGCTTCCTGTATTTTCTTTCGAATGAATTGTAACTCAGGAGACGGAGGCGCCTGCTCCGCTGCAGGGGGCTGCACAGATGGTGCGGGTCTCTGCTGCGTGTCCTCTCCTGGCGGTGGCGATAAATCAGCTTCCTGTTCGGCTTGCTCCTCAAGGGCCTCGAGGCTCTCCAGTGAATTGAAAACATCCTGTGAATCAGGTGTGGCTGATTCCTGGTTATCTTCGCCTTCCCCGAAAAACTCTGGTAGAACTGCACTGTCGGCGTTTCCGCTCAGAAGCAGAAACAGATTGCACAGCTCTTTTGCGAAATGTGTTGCCTGTTGACTGACTCTTTCGACGGTTGTTCCATTTCCGAATACCGAAGCCAGGTACCGGTCGGGGTCGATCAGGCAAATATGAAAATGCCGATCTTTTCCGCGATGAGACATGGTTCGGAATTCCGACTCGCCGATAAGGTTGGCGATAGTCACCGTCGCGGCAAAGCTTCCGGTTATCAGGGCAGCCACCGACATGGTATCGATAGACTCAGTCTGACCTTCGTAGGTCAGCAACTGACCGTCTTTGGTGGTTACCAAGGCGCATTCCAAGCCGGCTTCGCTAATGTAGGTGCGAAGAATGCTGTTTATGCGCTCGGTATCCTGCGGATAAAGAACAAAATCATTCATCGTCTTTTTTGCCAAAGAACTTGGAAAAGAGGCCCTTGTTTGCTTTGTCCTTCGGATTGGTCGGACGACGCGGGCGTTTCTTTGTTCGATCTGTGTTCACCGAAGTGAAATACATCGGGTTATTTTCCTGCGCACCGGGATCTTCCGGGTTGCTTTTTTCTTCCTCTTGCTGGCCGGGTTGGCCGTATGAACCGCCCTGAAGAGAGTCCAGGTCGTAAACACCGTATTCTTCGGCATTGTTCTGCTGTGGTGGCTGATATGCCTGCTGGTTCTGATCTGCATACCCGGGATCGAAACTGGATTGGGTATCTTCGGCATTTACCTGCTCATTGCCGGCTCCGTAAAAACCCTGGTCTTGTCCGTACTGCGGCTGAGGGGCTTGGCCATTGTCTTGTCCCGTATAGGGTTGCTGGGAATAGCCCTGCTGCGGAGCTTCCGGCTGCGGACTACCGACAAGTCCCTGCTTTTCTTCGATTTCCCGCTGGTAGCGCTCTATTTCGAGATCGAGTTCGGACTTGTTGTCCTGTGCACCCGAGTTGGTGTTTTGTGCTGGTTGGCCTGGAGCACTCCCTGTCCCAGGGCCAGTGCTATTAGCCGCGGAATTGTCCATCGGTTCCAGACTGATGGAATTATGATCGTAATAGTCTCCACCTGACTGGTTTTGTTCCTGCGGTGGGGGCGTTTGCTGCTGTTGCGGCTGGTCTTCCAGATTGAAACTACTGTTTTCGTAGCCCTGCGAAGCGCCGCCGGTTGATGGCTGCTGCCCGTGATCCTGAGTGGATGGATCCATAAAAGGATCTTCGAACGACGGCGTACTCTCCTGGGATGGCGGAGGCGGCGGTGCCTGACGTGGTTGAGGCGGTGGCGGCGGCGGAGGAGCTGCCGGACGTTTTTGTGCTGGCGGTGGTGGAGGCGGCGGTGGTGCCGGGCGAGACTGCTGCTGTTGCTGTGGTGGAGCAGTCCTCGGTCGCGGTGGCGGTGGTGGTGCCGGCCGTGAGGGCGGAGGCGTAGCCGGTCGCGCCTGGGCTGCCGAACCCGCTGAGCGAAGTGGCGAAGATGGACGTGAGTATTTCTTGTTCAGTTCATCGATTACAATTTTACCGATCACTTTCAGCGTATCGAATACTCCCTGGCCCTTTACCGCCACTGCTTCGCTCCACGGGAGATTGTATTTGTTCAGCGAGGAATGTAGCTGCTCAATAGGCAGGGCATCGGGAAGGTCGCGCTTATTGTATTGAATCACCATCGGTACGGTTTCACGCTTGTACCCGTATTCGGCGAGGTTATCTAAAAGATTCTGAAAGCTCTCCAGGTTTTCATCGATTTTCGTGGGTGAAGAATCGGCGACAAAGACCACGCCGTCTACCCCGCGAAGCACGAGCTTTCTGGTGGCGTTGTAATAGACCTGTCCCGGAACGGTATAGAGCTGAAACTTGGTCGCAAAACCTTTGATCTTCCCGAGATCCAGCGGAAGAAAATCAAAAAAGAGCGTGCGGTCTGTTTCCGTAGCCAGCGAGACCATGTTGCTCTTGTTGTCCTTAGGAACCTTTTGATGGATTACCTGCAGGTTGGTTGTCTTTCCGCTCAGGCCGGGGCCGTAGTACACGACCTTGACGCTGATTTCCTTTGCACCATAATTAATTGATGCCATGAATAAAGCCCTTCTTGTAGATGTGCCGCTAGGTGTCTAGTACACCCTTGTAATTCTAAGATGAAGGCTGGTTATATGTCTCTAGAAAATGAAGGAAAAGTCTACATCCAATATAGTTCTTCATGGGAAGAAGGCGCAAGCGCATCTGGTTGTGTCTGCAGTCAGATATGCGCCCGCAATTTACCCGACAAATGCCAATTCGCGATCATTGTACCGAAGGACCGGCTGAAGCCTCGGTGTGCAGATCTCGATCATCAAGCAGGTCCTCTTCTACCAGCGCAGCAGGCTGTTCCACCCATTTCCCTTCTCGTGCTCTGTAAAACAATTCGGCTATGGTGGTCTTTGAGACCGCAGACAACCGATGCAGTGCATTGCGGTGAAGAATTGCCTGCTCCCGACGTTGGGCAAACAGAGTTCGCGGGATAATAACGACCCCCGCAAAGAACATCAGTATAACAGCTGCACCGGAAACGATCGCAGCCAGAGAAACACTGGTGACCTGACCCGCATTTTCGGCAGGCTCCGTTCGCTTTCTCACTCGAGCGGATCTGGCTATCTCACCCGCCGAGAGCAAGCGAACAGTCCCGGATTGAAGGCCGCCGAAAATGATTTCGAAAATGCTGTATTCCAGAAGGTAACACTCCTCGATCAAGTCTCCGACGCACCGACTGCCGTCGAGCTTGGAAAGCACATAGGAGGCCGGGTTGGAGAGAACCATTGATGGTGCAGCGTCTTCGGGCATCGCATAAAACAGTGGGTCGGCGACCACTGGTACCGACTCACGATCGATAACGCCTTGCATGCGCTGCCATTCATCCGCACGCCTCATGGCTTCCATTGCCAGTGCATCGGTTGTGAAGGAGGAAGAACCTGCGATATGCTCACTGACTGCTGTCATTGGCTGGAAAAAGTAATCCCCACTGTGCCAGAAGAAAAGCGCACATGCCAGGTCCTCTGTTGAGGACTGTGAGAGATACTCGATTTCGTCATCGGAAACATACTGGATTTTTTTAACCACATCGGCAAACATGGCGGGGCTACCCTTACAGACGTCCACGAATTCCCGAACCTTGGCTTCGGGGTACTTCTTGACGTCTGTAAGATACTTGGACAGCACGGTCGTGAAATTGCAGCTCTTGGATCCGGCGGCTACAACCAGACCTCTGTTGAAAAGGCAATACGCTTCCGCCGTGCCGTCGCGCAGTACCAGTTTTCCTGTTTTTTTCTGCTGGCCGATAAGCTGGAAAATATCGGCTAACTCAAATTCCTTCAAGCTGCCGCTCAAAGCCATAGCTATGTCCTCCGCAAGAAAAACTTAACCGTACGGAACGCCCTGTTCAGAAGAAAAAAGACGTTGTAGGCCATAAGAAGGAACAGAATTCGTCCGAAGATATCCGCTGCCGCCCAGTACGGGTACTGGAATTGTGCGGTGAATACGAAATAGTACAGGCTGTACACAAGGGCGGTTATTCCAAGGATGGCGAGCCCGCGATAGAATTCAGCGGCTGTACGGTTGCCTGCTACCATGCCGCTTCCCGGGAATATAACGTCCAGGCTCGACTTAACTGTTTCAGAGACCAATCGCCGGTTCTGCGCGATTTTACTGCGTATTTTCTGGCCCATGGGATGATCCCGAAGCTCATTGCTTCGCTCAAAGCACTCCGGGCAGAGATCGTTCTTTCGACACACTCTGCAGGTCGGTACTCCGCAAAGCTTGCAGGCATAGGCACCTGATGGCTTGGCGCGATGACCCATCGCTACCAGAAGAATAAACAGAATTCCGGAGATAACTGCACTGGGCAGAATTGGTATTCCCAGCAGACGGTTGCCCCACAGTGCATCGGCGGTGCGCCAGTCGCCGTTATACCCGGAGAACACATGTGCAAAGAAATAATCCGATTTGTAATCGGGTTGAAGAAAATAGCGGAGCCGCGGCCAGTCCCCAGAAAAGTAATCGTCGTTTTTCTGAATAAACGAGGTGATTGTATACGGATTCAGCCGTGAAGCGCTGTCGATGAGTGTTATGCCTTCGATAAACTTCATTTCTCCGAAATAGTAAAGGCACGGATTGAAAAACGATGCTTCCAGTTCAGGAAACATGCTGATACAATCCCGGTAATACTTGTTGGCCGTTTCGAATTGATTGGAGAAATGTGCGATATTTGCTGCAGTCAAAAGAACGACCGGGTCGCCGGGCTGAAGTGCCTCGGCGCGGCGAATGAGCTCGGTGGCGGCAACCCCATCGGCCTTTTTGAGTGCAACCACGGCGGCCGAAACATGTGCCAGGTAATCCTCGGAGTGGCTGCGAAGGTGCTGCCTTACTCTTTTTTGGAGCCGGGGGGTGTAAATGGATTCAAGCGATTCTTGATATACCGACAATGTGTTTCCGGGAAGTGATGGCTGGCGAAGCATGTCCGCGACACGGGTGTTTACCGGAGCGAGTGCAAGTAGCATGGCGGCAATTCCCATGGTGACTTTTTCGCGTATCGAAAGGAATCGCCACAGCAAAAACACGGTCACCCAGAGCAGGGGCAGAATCCCCAAAAAACCAACCGACAGCAGCAGAAGCACTGAATAGGCGGTACGTATCCGAAGTGGGATGCTCTTGGGGTAGTAATGGGATGCTCCGTGAAGGGCCCGCGTTAGATACTTGAAGGCAAACGCCGCTATACAACCAATGACCAGGATCGCAAGAAAAGCGCTGAGCCAGTAATGACCCGTTCTGAAAACCGACAGCTGCATCAACCAGTAATTACGGAAGTTGTTGAGAATTCTGCCGGTCCCCCTGGCCAATGCTTCGGTGTCCAGCGGAAACCTGAGTAGTGTTCTTCGAATGAGCGGCCATCCGCCGAATCTGTCGAACGAAATTGCCCATTCGAGATATTCCGCTGCCGAGGCATAATCTTTCTGCTCGGCTGCCAAAAGCCCCTGGCGTAAGAGGGGTTGGGCAACAACCTGTGCCGACTGGCCTCCTCCGGTAATGAATAACCGGTCGAGTTCGCGGATCGCTTTCTGGGCCCACTGATGTTGATCAAAATGTGCCAGCTCAACGAACAGAACCCAGAGGAGTCCGGGACTGGTTCGGCTCAACTCGATAGCCCGGGCAAAATAGGTATCGGCATACCGGTGAGCATCGGTTCTATTGTTCTGGTTATCCGAAGAGCTCCCGGCAAGGACTAATCCTGACAGGAGGGCATACCAGGGGTTATTTGGCTCTTTTGAACGGAGGAGTTGCGCTCCTAACTGTTCCCACTGGTCTCGCGATACGATGCCGTGAAGGCGGTTTTCGGGAGAGAGACCCAGTCGGCTGAAGTATGCATCCCGGTGAGAGAGGGCTACCGAAATCTCGTCTTCCCATAACAATCCGGGAGAACGCATTTGGCTGTATTCGGCTGCCGCTGCGGAGAAACAGACGAAAAGAACCGCAAAAAACGGAAGCATTGTTTTTTGCAGTGCCCGGGCGGCGGAGATCTTATTCAGGAGCGAAAAAAAATGGCCCATGTGAGTTTCTGGCACAGGTGCCTGTCGGATATAGCCGTTGATATAGCAAAAAACACGCGCCGGTAATCCGGATCCTCAGGGCCCCCAGGAGGTGCATACGAGACACAGCCGTCTGGAGGGGCCGTTGTTGAAACGGCGTGCCGGCAGAATCTTCAGCCAAACCTGACAAACTCCCCGCTGTAGAATAGCAGAGCTTCGGTTCATGAAGAGGATATCGGCACCGGAATGTACCGCATCACGATGCGGGATGTCCCGGTGCCGGCCTAATGCATTAGTCTATAGTAGTATACATCACTAACGCAAGTGGAATCTATATCCCCAATGGCATCAAGCATAGCCATATCACGGCGCAATAGTAGATACCAAGGGAAGAAGGAGCTAACGGATCAACCGCTATTCGGTTATTTCATCCCGTATCAGATCTTCGTAGGTTTGCCGTTTCCGGATAACCCGGCAATTGGTTCCGTCAACCAGTACTTCACACGGAAGAGGGCGTGAGTTATACGTCGAAGCCATCGAGAAGCAATAAGCTCCGGCACTCATGATGGCCAGGAGGTCGCCCGGTTTCGCGGGAGGCATCATGCGCTGCTTGGCAAAGACATCAGACGATTCGCAGATCGGTCCAACGAGATCCACCTTGGATAGGGTGGACTCCTTTGTGCTTTCTACCTTTTGGATGTCGTGGTAAGATTCGTAGAAGGCAGGACGGATCAGGTCATTCATTCCGGCGTTACAGATGTAAAAGGTTTTGACCGGGGTTTCTTTCACATAGGTGACTTCGGTGAGGAGAACCGCGGCATTACCCATGATGAATCTACCCGGCTCGACTATGAGACGGCACTGATGCTTTTTTATGAATGGTACCACAACCGATGCATACTGGATAGGGGTGAATGGCTTCTCGTTTTCATACACGATCCCGAATCCACCGCCCATGTCGATAGTCTGAATGGCGATCCCTTCTCTTTTCAGTGCATCGAGCAGATCCGAAAGCCTTGCCATGGCGCTTTCGTACGGTTCGAGCGAATAGATCGGCGAACCCAGATGAACATCGATACCAATTGGGTTGATGTTCTCGAGTTCCGCTGCCTTTTGATAGGTAGCAAGTGCCTCTTCATACGGAATGCCGAATTTGTTTTCTTTCTTGCCGGTCGTGGTATGCGCGTGGGTTTTGGCATCGACGTCGGGGTTGATTCTGAGTGCAACCGGGGCGATTTTGCCAAGCTCTCCGGCAACTCGGGCGATCAGCTCCAGCTCTGATACCGACTCCACATTGAACATCTGTATGTTGCTTTGGAGAGCGTACCGTATTTCATCGGCAGTCTTCCCGACCCCGGAATACACGATTTTATCCGCGGGTATGCCTGCGCGAAGGGCACGGAAGAGTTCTCCACCCGATACAATGTCCGCTCCGGCACCATGCTCGGCCAATTCCTTGAGTATCGCGGTGTTGGAGTTTGATTTTACCGAGTAGCACAAAAGGCTGTCGACCTCTTCCAGGGCTCCCTGCAATTGTTCGACGGCGCCGATGAAAGCGGCCTTGCTGTACACGTAGGTGGGAGTACCGAACCTGCCGGCGATATCCGACAGCGGCAGTTCTTCACAGTATAACGTTCCATCTTTTCTCGAAAAAGCGTTTCTCATAATCCTTACCCAAAAAAAGAGAGGCTTAGCTCGAATGCGAACAAAGCCTCGTATGATCTATTTCTGCTGCTGCAAAAGACGTTTATTTGACCAGCTTTGCCAGTCTTTTCTGAATTTGAGACTTCTTGCGGGCAGCGGTGTTTTTGTGTATCAGCTTTCGCTTCACGTTCTTATCGACTGCCGACATGGCTTCTTTCATAAGCTCGGCGGCATTTTCTTTGTCTTTGGAAACCATGGCTTTTGTGACTGCGGACCTCATGGTTGAGCGATTGGCGCGGTTGCGTTCGGTTGCGCGCTTTGTTCTGCGAAGGTCCTTTATTGCAGCTTTGTGATGCGGCATGTGCATCTCCTCTGGAAGAAACAGATGTGTATAATTGTGCGTACTTATCTGGCAAAACCCTAAAAATACAGCATGCGAACCGGATATGTCAAAACAAATTATGCCGACCTTCCCGGAGAAGCTTTTGAATCCAGTGCTTGACCCCTCTAAATGTTCTGGATATAATTAAAACTAACCCAGTTACCCGCAGACCTCAAACTGTCGCTGTCGACCGAAGATTCTTTTTCGGGGGCATACGCGGCCTGAGAAACATACCGGTACAATGAACGATACTCAAGGCGGGATAAAACAAGTCGACATCTCGGAAGTAGTTCCGGGCATGTATCTTGAAGACCTTTTCAATGAAAAAGGCGTTTTCCTTCTTTCCGCCAACTCACCGGTTAAAAGCCCTGAGCAGATCCAGAAACTGAAATCCCAGGGAATCAAGAAGGTTCACATCAATGTCTCCAAAGGCCTGGATGTCGAAGGTGAAAAAAAAGCACGAGTGCCTTCTGCTCCTGAAACATCTCCCAAGGTGCGCGAAGTCGAGTATTTTCAGGAACTTCCGAAGGCCAAAGAGGTCCGCCGGCAGGCACACGAAACAATTCGGGACGTTTTGCAGTCGATTCACAAGGAACGAAGCTTTTCGTTAGAGAAAGTCGAAACTGCAGCAGAGGATGTTGTCAATAGTATACTTCGGAATCCCGATGCACTTGTCAGTCTCTGCCAGATCAAAGGATACGATGAATACACGTATGTGCACTCAGTCAACGTTTGCATTCTGGTCAGTTCGCTTGCCCATAGCCTGGGCTACGATAGTGGAAAACTGATGTCGACCGGGCTGGGGGGGCTTCTTCATGATATCGGCAAGATGAAAATTCCTGAAAGCATACTGAACAAGCCCGGGAAGTACGCTGACTGGGAATTCGAGGTCATGAAAAAACATCCGCTTCTCGGTCTGGAAATCATTCAGGAGAAGGATGTTCCCGAACTGTCGCGTTTAGTTATCGCGCAGCATCATGAACGGTACAATGGAAAAGGCTACCCCTACAGTCTTCGAGGGGAGCAGATCGATGAAGTCGGGGTGATCGCCGCTGTGGCGGATGTATACGATGCCCTTACGTCCGATCGGGTATATCGGGCGGCCTGGACTCCTCAAAAGGCTCTGGCGACGATCTTCCAAGGGTGTGATGAACAATACTCCCGGTCGGTTGTAGAACTATTCGCCAAACACATGGGGATCTATCCGATCGGTAGTTTCGTGCGCCTCATGTCCGGGGAAATGGGCCTGGTGACCAGAGTGGAAAGCGGCAAGCTTCTTTCTCCTACCGTCCTGGTGCTGTTTGATCGGACGGGGGCTCGGCTCAAAGAACCGGCAGAATACGACCTTTCGGGAAAACAGAATGGCCCCGATGGCGCGTTATACAAGATCGAACTGTCACTGAATCCCAAAGCCTATCGGGTCGATGTGAGTAGATATCTTGAAGGTAAGATACTGTAGCGGAACCTTCCCGATCCGGGATGGAAACGGAAAAGCAAAAAAGATACTTGTCTTGGAAACTGAGTTATCATACAATAGAGGTTGCAGCAGTCGGGAAAAACCTTAGAAAGGGAAGGTATGCAAGGTAAGCACTGCAGGTTGTACGACGAGGAGCTGGTAAGAAACATCATGGTTTCTACCGGGCTTTCGGTGCAGGAGTTCTTGAAACAGAGTCGAGAGATCGATGCTGATGAGATTTGCGAATTCATTGACATAAACGCACAGACCATAATCCGCGATACTATTGAAGAAATGAAAGATAGCGGGGAATATATGGATGGCGGAGATGGAGATATCGGTACGAATGGACCTTCTTGAGTACGGCCCATTCGGGCTTTGGCGAAGCCTTTAATTAAGACCATTCCTCGGCGCCATAGCTGGGCAAAAAAAAGCGCTTCCTGACAGGGAGCGCTTTTTTTAATTGAGTCTTGCCCTTTTTTTGCACGCTGTAGTATACTGCTAAGTAGCCAGGGTTTTTCCGGCAGGGGCTACGAATCTTTCCAAAGTCGTTCTCTGCCAAACGGCAAAATGGGGATGCCATCTGGCCGGCATCCCCATTTCCTTTCTTATCCTGCGTTCTCTTTCCATGAACACCTGAGTTACTTTTTCTGCCGCCCCCCACCCGAGATGCAGACGGAGCGCACAGCTTAGCCGTGGCAGGTATCTGCGAACCGGTAACGTCTCTCTGGAGTGCTGAGAAGAAAAGAGAAGAAGCACAAGGGGGCATGTGGGAATGAGAAGAATGGTGCCGAAGCCCGGAATCGAACCGGGACGGTGTTGCCACCGGAGGATTTTGAGTCCTCTGCGTCTACCGATTTCACCACTTCGGCACGGTCATACAAATTACATGATTTCTTCTTCCGGTGCAACTGGTTGCGCAACGCATCTTCTGTAACCCCTCCCGGAGAACCGATAGTTCTGTAAGTTCTTGCGAATGGGGCAGGAGTTATTTTTGGTACATTACCAGGATCAGTTCCCGAGCAGGGGGAACCAGATGCTTCCTCCCCGGGGAAACTGCTTATCAGATGCGATATGCATCGTTTCGGAGGAAACTGAATCGGTGAACTATAGGCAGTCCTATTTTTTCGACCAGGGGATCGAATTCACCTGCAGAAAATGCGGAGGATGTTGCACTGGGGAGTCGGGAACCGTGCGGCTCACAAATACGGAAATCGACAGCATTGCCGCTTTCCTGGGTATCAGTCCTGCAAAGTTCTGTGCTGATTTCACGTTCATGCACGGCAACATTCGCTCGCTTGTGGAAAAAAACAACGGCGACTGTGTCTTTTTCCAAAGGGAGAAGGGGTGCACGATCTATGCGGTTCGGCCTGTCCAGTGCAAGACCTATCCGTTCTGGGTGACCAACCTGCGGTCTTTGCGGCGATGGGCCCTGGCCTGCTCTGCGTGTCCGGGCATCGGAGAAGGCCGACATCATTCTAAAGAAAAAATCCTCGAAGTGCTCCAAACTCCGGGCATTCCTTAGCAACCCCGGTGAAAATACCACTCCGGCTCTTTACACTGTTCTCAGTGCCCGCTGCCAATAAAAGGCCCCAGCAGGGGTACACAAAATTGAAAGAAAAACTCGTTTCAGGCAGTGAACGGGGTCTGGATGTCTGTGAAACGGGCCAGCGAGCGATCCTTCTCCGATAGGACTGGTGTCTCCACGGGCCAGACGACCCCAATATCCGGATCATTCCATACTATCCCGCTGTCGGCCTGGGGAGCATAGAATCTATCAACTTTGTATTGTACCTCGGTGTTTTCTTCCAAGGTACAGAACCCATGAGCAAACCCCGCAGGAACCAGGAGCATCCTGAAATTGGATTCAGTAAGCTCAAAGCCCTGCCATTTTCCGAAGGTTGGCGAGCCCTCCCGCAAATCCACGATTACATCGAATATCGATCCATGGATGCAGCGAATGAGTTTGGTCTGGGTGTGTGGCGGAAGCTGGAAATGAAGCCCCCGGAGAACACCCTTCTCGCGGGAGAGGGAATGATTATCCTGGGCAAACTCGATTCCCTCGACTCCGTTTTCCTCGAACGCTTTCCGTGAATACGATTCGAGAAAGAAACCTCGATGATCGCCAAAGACCTTGGGCTCGATCAGTTTTGCTCCTTCGAAATCAGTGTCCAGAAAGTTCATCAAATCCCCGTTCGTCGTTGTTGTTCCTCAAGAAGCTGTAGAAGGTACTTCCCGTAGCTGTTCTTTTTCATAGGATCGGCAAGTTCTGCAAGTTCTGTATCGGAAATGTATCCCATTCGATAGGCAATTTCTTCGGGACACGAGACTTTTAGCCCCTGTCGCTCCTGGATGGTTTCAACAAAGACCGATGCCTGGAGCATCGATTCGTGCGTGCCGGTGTCGAGCCATGCAACACCTCGTCCGAGCACCTTGACCGTCAGTTCTTCATTTTCCATGTATGTTCGGTTAAGGTCGGTGATTTCTAACTCTCCCCGAGCCGAAGGCTTGAGAGTCTGCGCGTATTGGACAGCACGATTGTCGTAGATATACAAGCCGGTCACTGCATAGTTTGACTGAGGGTTCCTGGGCTTTTCGACTAAATTGCTGGCCAGCCCGTCATCGCCGATATGTACAACTCCATACCTTTGAGGATCGCTTACCCAATAGGCAAAAATCGTCGCCCCGGATTCCTGGGCAACAGCAGTCCGCAGGGATTTCACCAGATCATGGCCCCAGAAGATGTTATCGCCAAGTACTAGGGTCACCGAATCATCACCAACAAAATCGGCCCCTATGATAAAAGCCTGCGCAAGTCCTTCAGGCTTGGGTTGTTGGGCATACTCCAGAGAAATACCCCATTGGCTACCATCACCAAGAAGGCGCTTGAACGACGAGGCGTCCTCCGGGGTGGTGATTATCAGGACTTCGCGTATCCCCGCCAGCATCAGTACCGACAGCGGATAATAGATCATTGGTTTATCGTACACGGGCACGAGCTGCTTGCTTATGCCGATTGTGATCGGGTAGAGACGGGTGCCCGAGCCCCCTGCCAGTATAATGCCCTTCATTTGGTATTTCTCCAGACGGGAAGATGTTTTTCTTCGTACATAAAAATATACACAAGTGCCTGGGTGCAAAATCCGTTCCGCACCTGTTCGCATGGGGAGTCCAACGGATTTCCGGACGGTTCCTATGCGTGCAGACGTTCGCTGAGAGCGGGTTTATACAGGAAACGGAACGGTAATGTACAGCGGCAAGTGCTGCCGGAATGCAGGGTGGAATGTTTTTTGCTATTTTCTTTCTCGAATCTTGGTCTACGGTTCAGCAACAGTATTACAGGCACATAGTGTCCGGAGCAGCGATTTGCTGCATCCAACCGGGGTAAGCTCAACAGGCGTTGTCGATTCCGGCAACAATACGCGCGATCATCTTTGTCACTTTTGGAGATTAAGCGATGGCACAAGACCGACCGGGACGTTCTCACGATGAAGTGCAGCGGAGGGAATGGCTCGAATCACTGGAAAGCGTGGTTCACAGCGATGGGGCCGATAAAGCATCTGGTATTCTCGATCAGATATCACAGCGGGCTTCAGAGCTTGGCGTACAGCAACCGAGCACGGTGTCCACACCATATGTAAACACGATACCGGTAGAGCGTCAGCCCGAGTATCCGGGTGATCTCGAGCTCGAAGAGCGTATTACCGCACTCATCCGCTGGAATGCCATGGCGATGGTGGTAAAGGCGAATAAGGAAGAGTCGGGGATCGGTGGGCATATCTCCACGTATGCTTCAGCGGCGACTCTTTACGAAGTAGGTTTTAATCATTTTTTCCGCGGCCGGGATAACCCGCACGGTAGCGACCTGGTCTATTTCCAGGGTCATGCCACGCCGGGTATCTATGCGCGTGCTTTCTTGGAAGGTCGTCTCGAAAAGGAGCGAATCTGTCATTTTCGGCGTGAACTGATGGACCCTCCCGGAGTTTCCTCCTACCCGCACCCCTGGCTCATGCCCGATTTCTGGAGTTTTCCCACCGTATCGATGGGGCTGGGGCCGATCATGTCGATCTACCATGCCCGGTTTATCAAGTACCTGGAAGGCCGGGGGTTGAAAGAACCCGATGACCGGAAAGTGTGGGCTTTTCTGGGAGACGGTGAGACCGACGAACCCGAATCGCTGGGTTCCATTTCGCTCGCGGCACGTGAAGGGCTGGATAATCTCATCTTCGTGATCAATTGTAATCTGCAGCGTCTGGATGGTCCTGTGCGGGGAAGTGGGAAGGTCATTCAGGAGCTTGAGTCGGTTTTTCGCGGTGCGGGATGGAATGTTGTCAAAGTGATCTGGGGCAGTGACTGGGACCCGCTGTTTGAGAAGGATACTTCAGGGGCGCTGAGGCGCCGGGTGCAGGAACTTGTCGATGGTCAGTATCAGAAATATGCGGTTGAGTCCGGTTCTTATGTCCGGAAAGATTTTTTCGGCAAGAGCCCTGAGCTGGAGAAGCTGGTACGTGAGCTATCCGACGAGCAGATCAAAAAGCTCAAGCGAGGTGGACACGATCCCGAAAAAGTCTACGCTGCTTACAAAGCTGCGGTGGAGCACCGTGGGCAGCCGACCGTTATTCTGGCCCAGACAATCAAAGGGTACGGGATGGGAAGTGCTGGTGAAGGAATGAATATCGCTCATCAGCAGAAAAAACTGAACGAAGAGCAGCTCAAAGCGTTTCGGGGACGGTTCAGCGTCCCGCTTCCGGATGAGGTTGTCGAACAGGCTCCGTTGTATTGCCCCGATGAGAATTCGCCGGAAATTGAGTACCTCCATAAGAGACGCGAAGCGCTGGGTGGGCCGATACCCCATCGCAAGGGCTTTCAGAGCAAAATCACACTTCCCGAAAAGAGCATTTTCGATGAGTTTTTTCAGGGCACCGGTGACCGGGCGGTATCGACGACGATGGCCTATGTGCGAATGCTCGCCAAGGTTCTCAAAGACAAGAACATCGGGAAACTGATCGTCCCGATTGTGCCCGATGAGGCTCGTACGTTCGGCATGGATGCTCTCTTTCGCCAGTTCGGGATCTACGCTCGATTCGGACAGAAGTACGAGCCGGTAGACAGAGAAAACTTACTGTACTACAAAGAGACCACCAACGGGCAGATACTCGAAGAGGGTATCACCGAGGCAGGCTCGCTGTCGACGTTTGTCGCAGCCGGGACGGCGTATTCCAATCATGGTATTCCCACCATCCCCTTCTTCACATTTTATTCTATGTTCGGCATGCAGCGTGTGGGGGATCTGGTTTGGGCCGCCGGGGACAGCAGGTGTAAGGGGTTTCTGGTGGGGGGAACCGCTGGACGGACGACCCTTCCGGGGGAAGGCCTGCAGCACCAGGATGGTAACAGCCATCTTTTTGCAATGGCGATTCCTAACATGAAAGCGTATGACCCGGCCTTTGCCTATGAGATTGCAGTCATCATTCAGGACGGACTCCAGAGGATGTATGTCGATGGGGAAGATGTCTTTTACTATATCACAGTGATGAATGACAATTACCGTCAGCCTGCTATGCCCGAGGGGGTCGAAGAGGGTATTATTCGGGGAATGTACCGGTACGCCAGCACCGCCGAAAAGGGTGGTCAGGTTCAGGCGAATCTGCTTGGCAGCGGTGCGATTCTCCCTGAAACGATAGAAGCTCAGCGCATTCTCAAGGAAGACTATGGAATTCCCACCGATGTCTGGTCGGTGACCAGTTACAAGGAGCTTTACCGCGATGCAATATCTGTGGATCGATGGAACCGGCTGCATCCGGGTTCTGAGACTCGGGCTCCGTACGTTATGGAATGTCTGAGCGGGAAAGATGTTCCCTCGATAGCATCGCTTGATTATGTGAAATCACTCGCTCTCAGCGTCGCCAGATGGGTTCCCGGAGGGATGGTCGTGCTCGGTACCGATGGTTTTGGGCGAAGTGAAGGACGGGCTGCATTGCGGAAGTTTTTTGAGGTCGGCACTGCTGATATTGTGGTGGCGACCCTTTCTGAATTGTCGAGGCGAGGAGCCGTTGAATCCAAAACGGTCGAGTCGGCCATAAAGAAGTTTGGAATCGATCCGGACGTTCCCGAAGCTGTTGTTCGCTAAGGACCTGTGGGATCCGGATTTTTCGGGTGGAAGGGGCATCCTGTGCGATGTCACGAATTTGCTCTTAGAAACAAAGTCCAGAAAAGGAATCGTGCTGATGGCTACTGAGATCAAGTTACCGGAATTGGGTGAGAATATCACGTCTGCTACTGTCGTAAAGGTGCTGGTCTCGTCGGGGGACACGGTCGAGGCCGATCAGGGACTTCTTGAGCTGGAGTCGAGCAAAGCAACCGTTGAAATGCCTTCGCCGCAGGCGGGTACAATTGAAGAGATCCTGGTAAACGAGGGAGATG
>JBEPYC010000022.1:17488-20587 GCA_041641555.1 Chitinivibrionales bacterium
TTCGGTTGGGCAGCCGGTGGCGAAAATGTCTGATAAGAAGGGCGGAGACACAAAAAAAGAAGCGCCGGAAAAGAAATCGGCGGAATCCAGAGAGGAGAAACCCGCCGCCAAAAAAGAACCGACAGAGAAAAACGAAAAGAAGCAGCCGGCACCCTCGAAGGAAGAGGAGAAGAAGTCGGAGAAGAAAACAGCTCCCCGATCAGAAGAATCTCAAAAAACTCCTGTACCGGCGGCGCCGATCACCCGCCGCTTCGCGCGTGAGCATGGTATCGAGCTGAGGCAGACACAGGGATCCGGGCCGGGTGGGTATGTCTACCTGGAAGATCTCAAGGCGCTGGTCTCGGGCAAACAGGGGGGGGCGTCATCCGCTGCTGGACCGGTCATACCGCCGCTGCCGGACTTCTCGAAATGGGGCGAAATCCAGGTAGAGCCTATGAGTCCGATTCGCCGACGGACTGCCGAGCAGATTTCACTGAGCTGGTCCCAGGTCGCACGGGTCACGCATTTTGATACCGCGGATATTACAAAGCTTGAAGAGCTTCGGAAACAGTATGCTCCGCGAGCGCAGAAAACGGGCGGAAAGCTCACGATGGCGGTGATGGTGGTGAAAGTCACCTCGCTTGCATTGAAGCAGTTTCCCGCGTTCAACGCATCAATAGACGTACAGAAACGTCAGATAATCTACAAGAAGTACCGGAATGTGGGAATTGCCGTGGCTACTCCCCGTGGATTGATGGTTCCGGTTATCAAAGGTGCCGACTCGAAAAACATGCTTGAAATAGCGGCCGATGTCGATCGACTCGCGGGCAAAGCCCGGGAAGGCAGTATTACGCTTGACGAATTGACCGGAGGAACATTTACGGTTACAAATATCGGCAGTATCGGGGGAACGCACTTTACTCCTATCGTCAACTATCCTGAAGTCGCGATTCTGGGAATGGGACGTGCATATGAGACGGCCAAGTTCTCCGATGGTGAGTGGAAACCTCATACGATACTTCCTCTCTCGCTCTCCTATGATCATCGGTTGATCGATGGCGCCGATGCGGCTCGGTTTCTCAGATGGGTCGTGGAAGCAATACAGGAACCACTTCTTTTGTCACTTGAAGGGTAGCTTGGGAGTTATTATACAAAAGGGAAAGGTTAGGTCATGAGCCAAGAAACGATACAGACACAAGTGGCAGTGATAGGGGGAGGTCCTGGCGGATATCCTGCGGCGTTTCACGCGGCAGATCTCGGTCTGGAAGTGACTATGATCGACGAAGGCGCCAAGCCGGGAGGGGTCTGCCTTTTCCGGGGCTGCATACCTTCGAAAGCCCTTCTGCACGCGGCCGGAGTGGTTCATCATGCGCGTGATGCCGAGCAGTTCGGTGTTTCATTCGGGGACCCAGAGATCGATATCCAAAAGCTGGCATCGTGGAAGGGCAGCGTGGTGAAAAAGCTGACCGATGGACTGGCGTTCCTGGCCAAGAAACGGAAAGTGAATTTCGTGCAGGGAAGAGCGGTTCTGGATGGACCCGGGAGCGCAACGGTGGAAACACAAAACGGACCCGTCAAGGTCGAATTCGAAAAAGCCATACTTGCCACGGGATCATCACCGGTCGTGCTTCCTTTCCTCCCGAAATCCTCCCGGGTAATGGACTCCACCGCCGCTCTGGAGCTTTCGGATCTTCCCTCGAAGCTGTTGGTTATCGGCGGCGGATACATCGGTCTTGAACTTGGCCACGTATACGCGTCGATCGGAAGCCGGGTTACCGTTGTCGAAATGCTGTCCGAACTCATTCCGGGTGCCGATCAGGATCTTGTAAAGGTGCTTCAAAAGAACCTCAAGGGTGAATTCGATCAGATCCGCCTCAAGACCAAAGCCACGAAGGTGGAAGAGGTGTCGGATGGACTGAAGGTGGCTTTCGAAGACGAGAATGGGAAGACTTCCGAAGAAACATTTGATAAGATCCTGGTTGCAGTGGGGAGAAAACCGAACACGAAAGATATCGGACTGGAGAACACGTCCATCGAAGTAGACAAGAAGGGTTTTATTGTCTCCGATGAACAACGAAGGACCTCGGAGCCGAATATCTATGCTATCGGTGATGCTGCCGGGGAGCCGATGCTGGCGCATAAAGCAACCTATGAAGGAAAAATCGCGGCTGAAGCCTGTGCCGGAAAGAAAAGCGCGTACGATGCACAGGCGGTACCGGCGGTTATTTTCACCGATCCCGAGATCGCCTGGTGTGGAATGAGTCAGGCCGAAGCCGAGAGCAAGGGGATAGAGGTGAAGGTCTGCCCATTTCCATGGGCAGCTTCGGGGAGGTCTCTGACCCTGGGGCGCAAGGATGGACTGACCAAGCTGATTTTCGAAAAAGAATCGGGGCGCCTTCTTGGGGGAGGTTTGGTTGGCCATGGAGCAGGAGAGCTGATCGGCGAACTCGTTCATGCGATTGAAATGGGATCGACTGCCACCGATCTTGCATGGTCCATTCATCCCCATCCTACGCTTTCCGAGACCATCATGGAGGCAGCGGAGATGTTTGAAGGCAAGGCCACGAGCTTTTTCAAATAGGATTCCAGCAACCGCTCAATTGAAACTGGTCGAGTTGGGCCCGGGGGTAATCGGCGGGAATGGACTCGACCGTGGCGATGTCGGCGAGGTGGCAGAGATCGCACTCGTTCGACGCTTCGCCTCCGTTGTGACAACCGACGCAGGCGTCCATACCCGGGCCGGGCCGACTGATCTCGTCGAAGTGCCCGGTGTCGGTGTGACAGCGGGTACAGCGGGCGCCGGACTCGAGGATCTCCGCGTGGCGTATGCGGATGGCCCGGGTTTCGAGCACACGGGTCGTTGAGGCGCGCGGGGTTCTGCGGGTCGCGCTACTTGCGGCCCTCGTCGCGAGCGGTTTCGAGCGTCTGCATGTACTTGGCGGCGTTGCCACCAGTGGCGGCATCTGCAGTCTCAGTTTGAACGACGCGGCTGTCGCGCTCGCGGCTGGTCTGCATTACTTCCCGTATTTGCCGGCTGTGACGCCACCACAGCAGGTTGGAGATGACGAACCCTGCGACAACGAGTCCCAGCACGACGAGGTGACTACTCATGTATCCACT
>JBEPYC010000023.1:0-20139 GCA_041641555.1 Chitinivibrionales bacterium
AGGGAGCAGAATAGAAGCATTCAGCCACCTCTGTAACGGCCATATTATCAGACTTTTGGGTTCGGGTGGAATGGCCGATGTCTATCTGATCTGGAATCCGCGCATGGAAGTGTATCGTGCTGTGAAGGTTCTCAAGCCAGGACAGCCGGAGCGTTTTACGACACGGTTCGAAACCGAAATTCGCATAGCTGCCGGACTCACGCATCCCAATATCGTCCAGTGTTTCAGTGTAGGCGACTGGTACGGCCTCCCGTTCATCGAAATGGAATACATCCATGGTGCATCCTTCGAGGATTTTCTCATCAAAAAGCGAGCACTTTCCCCTGCCGAAACATGCGCAGTAGGAATTCTTGTTTGTAGAGCATTGCGGTACGCGCACAAAGAAGTGGTCAGCATTTACGGAAAAACGTATAACGGGGTGATTCATCGTGACTTGAAGCCCGCGAATATCATGCTGAGCAAAGCAGGAACGATCAAACTAACCGACTTTGGCATCGCCCGCCCATCGGAGGTCAGTCTTCATACTGTCGATTCCGGCACGATCGTTGGGACGCTTCCGTATCTGGCACCCGAGCAGGCCGAAGCCGGCCAAGTTACCGCACGCTCGGACGTGTACGCCCTTGGCGTTACCCTGTATGAATTCTTAACCGGAGAGCGGGCGTTCCCTCAAACAGAGATGACATCCTTACTGACCGCGAAAGTATCCGGAACGACCAAACCTCTTACACCCGGCCCCCTTGCCCCTGAACCTCTGGTCGAGGTTATCAACCGGGCCATTTCTCGCGATCCCAACGGGCGGTTTGCCGATGCTGCGGAAATGGAACACGGCCTCAAAAAGGCATTTACTTCCGTTGCGGATCAACCGGGGTATGCAGTTATCGACGGAATCACAAATCGTTTCTGGGGATAGTACGCGCCAGGGGCTCCGCACGGAGGTTTTTTTAATCATAGCAGTGTCCTCTCTGCCCTGAAGGAACGGGTCTTCCCACGCTTGTTTGCGTACCATGACTTATCAGTACATAATTTTTCCGCTTGAAAAACCCCCGTTCGATTTCCGGATGTGACCGTCCCATAATTCATTTTTTGCGTGAAAGAAACTTTATCCATGGTTGAGTGCTCATGTATTACTATTTAGAACTGATTCGAGGTATTGAGGCTGGTCGCAAGTATCCATTGCCAGATGGGGCAGTGAGCGTCGGACGAAGCTCCCAGAATCTTATAGCGATGAATCCGGCGGAAAAGTCTGTTTCCGGACACCACGCGATTATCTACTGCAACGGCGGATCTTTCATGATCCAGGACCTTCAGAGTACAAACGGGACGTTTCTTAATGAGGAGAAAATCTCAGAGGGCGAAATGTCGGTGGGGGATACGCTGGGATTCGGGAAAATGGGCCCCCGACTTCAGCTCATAGAATCCGAAGTAGAACTTACCGATGTCTCCGGGAGCAGTGATTCTCCCGGTTTGAAAACGGGCACGGCTTCACGAACGGTCGATGACGTAACCGATTCTACCATCCCGGCTTCGCACACAACCGATGATGCTACCGAAGCGACAGTGCCCACCGATGAGCTGGGCTCTGATGAGATCGTCGACCCGTTCGCAGCTCAGTCGATGACCATGGAGCTCGAGAAAAAAATGCTCGAGAAGAGGATGGATCTCAAGGAGATGCAGGCCCTCATGCGTGACGGCAAGCGCATGGACAAGATAATAAACCGGGGAAACATCAATCAGACCCAGGCAACGTTCCTTAAGGCTACGCACCACGCTCGAAAAGAGACCCATCGGCGTTGGCTTTACGTTGTGGGTGCACTGGTTCTGATAGCAACAGTGGGTGTCAGCTTTTTCGCAGTCCGGGCCTTTCAGTACAAACAAATTATAGACAGAGGCGTTGCTCTGGAGGACTCGATGGACGACCTCGAGCGGACAATCACCAAGCTTCAGGAGAATCCGGAGGAAAATCACGAACGGTTAAAACGGCTGGTACATCAGCTCGAGTCCCACAAGGATAAAATGTCCGGTGTTAAATCTCAGCTGGATGAAGAAGATTTCGGGAAATTCTACTCCGACCCGCTGGAGAAGAAAATCGACGAAATCCTTGCCCGCTTCGGGGAGACCGACTACCATATTCCGCCTCAAATGGTCGAGCGTGTTCGGTATCATGTCGATATTTACTCAGGACGGATGAAGAGAACAATCGGAAAGTACCTCGAGCGTCGTCAGAAGTATTTCCCGATGATATACCGGATCTTTCAGCAGAAAAGGCTCCCTGTTGAATTGGCCTACGTTTCGATGCTTGAGAGCGGATTCAATCCCATGGCATTGAGTCACGCAGGGGCTCGAGGTCTCTGGCAGTTCATGCCCCACACCGGGCGGAGGTATGGACTGAAAGTCAACAATTCGGTTGATGAGCGGTGCGATCCTGAAAAGGCCACGTATGCCGCCGCTGAGTATTTCAAGGATCTGATCGGCATTTTTGGAAGTAAAAGCTCTGTTATGCTTGCTATGGCCGGGTACAATGCTGGAGAAGGTCGAGTGATGGGTGCTTTGCGTAAGATCGATGACCCGATGCGCAATCGGGATTTCTGGTATATATACAGGATGGGATATCTCGCCGAAGAAACCAACGAGTACATTCCCCGGATTATCGCCATGATCGTTATCGCCGAAGGGGCCGAAGAGTACGGGTTTGAACCGATGATGATCGCGGGGTTGCCCGAACCGACCGGAAGCAGCAAGGAAGATTTTGCAGCCGCCAAGGGTCTCAAAAAGCTGGGGAATTAGGCTCATCAGGAGGTTGTAAGGTGCTTCCTTCTTACGTGCATCTTTCTGCATCGGAATGGGATCAGCGTATTGGCGATGCTCTTAGCATTGCCGGGGATTGCAGATTGTGTCCGCGTGATTGTCGTATCGATAGAAACTCCGGCACAACAGGATTTTGCGGCGCCACGAATACGCTTGTGATCTCAAGCATTTTCCCTCACCATGGCGAAGAACCACCCATTTCGGGAACCGGCGGTTCAGGAACCGTTTTTTTCTCTCACTGTACCCTGGGCTGCTACTTTTGTCAAAACTATCAGATTTCTCACGAAGGTGAAGGGAGATCGTATTCGCCCGAAGAGCTTGCCGAGCGCATGCTGTGGTTACAAGGGCAGGGATGCCACAATGTTAACTTCGTGACTCCGACTCACTACCTCCCCTGGTTCCTTCAGGCACTCCGAATCGCCGCCGGGCGTGGACTCACCCTTCCGCTTGTTTATAACACCAGCGGCTACGAACGCACCGAACCGCTCCACGTGTTGAAAGGAATAGTCGACATTTATCTTCCCGACATGAAATACGGTACCGATGAGGCTGCGAAAAGCTACTCATGTGCGGCCGATTATGCGGAGAACAACCGTGCTGCAATTCGGGAGATGTTCCGGCAGGTCGGGCCTCTCAGGACCACCTCCGATGGTATCGCTTTGCGCGGACTTCTGATAAGGCACCTGGTACTTCCCAACAGGACCGCAGGAAGCAAAGAGATTGCGGATTTTCTTCAGAAAGTGTTCGATCCTGAGGATATCACTATCGGCATTATGGCCCAGTATCGCCCACTGTATCGGGCGTCGAAATTTCCTGCAATTGCGCGAAAAATTTCAATTGAGGAGTACCGCGAAGCAGTCGATTACTTTGTCGATGCCGGATTCAATGTGCTTGCACAGGATGAGGCGGGGCTGGATGAGTCATTCGTGATCGATTTCACGAAACGAAAACATGAGCCCCTCACGGGCGAATGACTCACAATTCTTTCCAGGCTAATTCCTCTATGACAGGAATCGGATTTTCGATATAATCCGAAATATTGTTTACCACCTGACTGCTGTATCTGATGCCTGCGTTACCATTGGCGGTCTTGGGCTTATTCTTATTACCCGAAGAATTCCCCAGAAGAAGCACAGCACCTCGTATGTCCACGTTCCCGTTTGCTTTATCCAGTTGATCGACAATTATGATTCCTTTGAAATCCCCGCCATTGATATGAAGCTTGGCATCTGAGTCATCATTATGGACAATAAGAATACCCCGCGAATCTCCCATATCAGTAGCTGGTACATCGTCGGTAACATAGACGATGTCAGAAAAGGGGAAGCTCATGGCACTAAATTCCGAAGGGGTCATTTTATACTGATCCAGATCGCCGGGCTCGAGTCCGAGTGCCTCTTCGGGGGTTTGCGGATATCCCGTGCAATCCTGGTTTTCACTGATAGAATTTGCAGCTGCGCCTTTTTGGGGGGGGGCATTTCCGTTACCGCCGGTGCTTGAGCTCCCGTCCACATCGATATCTTTGCAGGACCAGATTGCATGTTTGCCACTGCCGGAGGGCGAATTTCCGGTCGAGTCGTAATCGCGGCCATCGATGCTGGCATTACCCGTTGCCTCGACACTGCATTTTGTCGTCACGGCTCCCTTAATCCAGGTATAATCAAATGACATCACAGTAAGCAGGACCTCGGATTCGACCGTTACCTCATGATCTCCCGTTAACCCGGTCGACCAGAGCCACCCTCGGGAATTCGCGGCATTGGCACTGCAGGCCACAGAATACGTGCCCATTCCAAAGGATGTTTGTTGTATCAATGTTTTTCTGAGAGACGGGACCGTTGTATCCGCGGAGGTTCTCAGCAACTGGAGAGCGTGCTCTTTCCCTGCTTCGGCAATATTGAGAGCAGAAGCTCTTTGCCGGCGATCTCCAACGGTTTTGGTCTGTGTCCGCATTGCACCGGTAGTGACCAGGACAATTATGGCACCAAGGACACCGATTATACATACGACAAGTAGCGTGCTGCCATTTTCTTTGTTCATATCTTTACATTTCCCGTGCGATCCGCCATGGTTCGTGTTATAGGTAGTTTCTTATGAACGCTGAAACGGTATCGGTTCGCACGTTTGCCGAAGCACCTCCGGTACCGCTTCCCCCCCCTACTACGAAGGACAGGTTTCGCGCTTCCTGATAGTTACTCGTAAGAAGGGAATCCGATTCGTTTCGTGCTTCGATAGCCAAATGATTCATAGAGCTGCTAACGGTATGAAACGACGTGTTCTTACGTCGTATAAGCGACTTCGAGCCGTTTTTTGTCTCGAGATAATAGGAAATGCGATCCGCACCGAAGACCTTGGTCGTGTCGACGGTGCAATCGAAACTCAGTGGCGTGTCGAATCCGATTTTCCCATTTGCCGCAACCAATTCAATTTCCCGAAAGGTTACATTTGATCCGGAAGATATGCAAATCCAGTTGCCTTCTGCCAGGCCCGTGATATCCATCACCTTGATTGTCTGTTCACCCGAAAGGGATTCTTTTTTGAGCGCATAGGTATGGTCGTTTTCGTTGGAAAAAAGATGAACCGTGTCAATGGTTCCCGATGTTTCATCGATCTGAATGCCGTTTCCTGGAAGCCCATACCCACTCATCCGTATATCGCCTTCGATGAGACGACCCGCGTTTGCAATTTGTTGTTGAAACACTGCGTTTCTCTGCTGCTGGGCATTTCGCCTGCTGAATCCGGCAAAAAAACGAACCGCTCCACTCACCACGAGTATGGAAATTGTAAGTGCCAGCATTAGTTCAACCAGGGTAACTCCCGCGCCAGATGTCTTTTTCATCCACCCTTACCTTCGTGCTACAATTGTTTCCATCGAAACTGAATGGGTCCCCGAGGAAGGAGGCCAGCTGACGATGACTTCGATATTCTTTCTGGTACAAGCGGAGTCTTCGGACACGAGTGTCGTCTGCCAGAAGCCTTCACCTGCCGAAGAACTACTTGCCTGTATGTCAGCATATGGTTTCATTCTGATCTTTTCGATTATCTTGTTACCCGTGCTTGTTGCTTCGGCGAGATCTCTGCTTTTCTTGTTCGTGCTGACAAAAGAAAACATGGCGCCACTCAGGCCTATGAGGACAATGCTCAGGATAAACATCCCAAGGATCACCTCAACTATCGTGAATCCGTCATCGTGCCTTTTCCATTGCATTGGCATTCCTCGCGATCGATGTCTTGACCCTCTTAGTAATTATACCCGGCATAGAAAATTCATTACGGAAACCATGCTTCCGGTCGTGGGCAAAGCCATCCCGGGAACTACAAACTGGCCTCCTGACTTTCTTTCCGGTGCATTTCCTGATAAAACTCGGGTAAATGTCTGAAAATCAGGTTTCGGGTGTTATCGGCCAGATCAGGCCAGGCGGTCCTGAGTTTTCCAAGGACTTCCTGTCTCGAGAACCGGGGTACTCCTGCTTTGAATCTTTCGGGGAGTTCATCGTACCTGACCAGCAGATACATTAGGTAGCGCGCATATTCATCTGAGGTGATTTCGTAATCCTGATGAGCACTTTCAAGATTATCGGTTACCTGGACATATTTTGGGGCGCGCTCGACGGGTGTCGGTTTTCGAGTCTTAATCCATCCTAATGATGCCAGTACCATTACCAGAAGCACGAAGTATAATCCGGCATAAAAGAGCACAACCGATGCTTTACGGCTCTTGTCTTCGAGTTCTTTCTTAAAAACAAGGTTAGCTCCGCCGGCCAGTTTTCGGTCCATATTCCGGACTATTTCATCCTGGCTTTTACCCTTATTCACCTTTGAGCGAATTACCGGGCCCGGTTGCGGCTTTCGAGCATCCATGAGCTATCTCCGGCAAACTGGTAGTGCATACATAGAAACAGTGGCAATTGTACCACTAAGTGTACATTTCCGGCTATTGAAGGTCAAAGAATGGGAGGAGAGCAAAAAAAACAATGGTGCGGCTGACTACGCTCAGTTTTCGTTTCCGCGATAGTCATTGGCATCGATTTGGAAATCACCCATGAGTTTCATGAGCCATTTTCGATCGGTCTCGAGTTGTTTGGCCGCAAGTGATACGTTTCCGGCCGTACGTTTAAGGGTTACAACAATCGCTTGCCGTTCCGCTGTCGTCCGGGCATCTTTCAACGTGGTGAAGGCTGCCTCTCCGGCGACTGAACCATTCTGACCGGCAGGAAACTGCAGGTCGTCGGTGGAAATGGTCGATCCTGCGGATAGAAGAATGGCTTTCTGGATGATATTTTCGAGTTCGCGTATGTTTCCGGGGTAAGGATAGGCACAAAGCGCATTGCGCGCTCCCGAGGAAAGCACTTTTTCGGGCATGCCAAACTGAAGACAGTACTTTTTGACGAAATAATCACCGAGCAGGGCGGCGTCCCTCTCTCGTTCGCGAAGTGGTGGCAGAGTAAGGGTGAGCACATTTAAACGGAAGTACAGGTCTTGTCTGAATCTTCCCTCTCTGACCTCGGCTTCAAGATCCCGGTTTGTTGCGGCAACGATCCTCACGTCAATTTTCACCGTGTCCCTTCCACCCACTCGTGTTATCTCTCCTTCCTGAAGTGCCCGTAAAAGTTTGACTTGAAGAGGGGAAGCCAGTTCTCCAAGTTCATCGAGAAAAACCGTTCCCCCCTGAGTCGCTTCGAAAAGCCCGAGTTTTCGTTGCGAAGCGCCGGTGAAGGCCCCTTTTTCGTGGCCAAAAAGCTCAGATTCGATAAGATTTTCCGGAATAGCACCGCAGTTTATCGCACGAAAACGCTTCTCTGCCCGTCGAGATTTCTGGTGGACAAACCGTGCCATTAGTTCCTTTCCAGTACCTGTTTCACCCAGGATAAGAACAGGTGAATCGGTGGCCGCCAGCTTAGCGGCCAGCGCTACTCTCGAGGCCATCGGTTTACTCTCAAAAACCATTCCTGTGCCCGAGGCGAGGCTTTTCTCCTGGAGTGCCGCGATAGTTTTTCGTTGTCGTGTTTGCGAGTGGTACGTTGTCAGAATTACCGAGAACAAGGGAAGAAGCGAATCGCAAAACTCTCGATCCTTCTCCGAAAAAGGTTCCGTGGCATCCAACCTGTCCAGATACAAATAGCCAAGGGTTGTTTCGTTGTCCTTGAGCGGTGCGCAAAGGATCGAGGTGACCAGGTTCTTTTCAAGTGACATCTGCGAACTCGCCGATTCCGCCCAGTCGGTATCATGGGCCAAAATCGTGCGAGACGCCTGGCGCGCCCAATCGATTGCGCGATCCGAAAATCTTTCAAGACCAGTTGCCTGGGGGTATTTTGCCAGAGTCTTCCGGTTTCCCGGTCCTTCTTCGGACACAAGTCTGGCCGCATCGCACCTCAGGAGACGCGAAACCGAAGCAACCAGATCGGTAAAAACGTGTTCTTCCTTTTTGCGAAGAAGCGAGACGACAACCGAAATCAGTTCACTAATGGGAGCACGTGCCTCTGAGAGGTGTCCTTCGGGTTCTTCCTGCTCCAAGTATCGGTATGAAGCCGACCCAATATGCACGAGATCACCATGAGAAAGCGCGGTTGGAGACGATACATCCGAATCGTTTACCTTGACTCGGGTAGTTTGATCGAGTTTCTGCAGCTCGAACTGCCCATGGGTGAAAAGAAGATGTGCCGCAACCGGAGCGATTCCTTTTCCGCAGAGCATTATCTTGCAGGATGGAGAAGAACCAATTGTCACGACACGACCTTGCACAGGAAAAAAGGTTCTGTTGTCTTCTGCCAGGAGGCAGGGATAGTATACCTGGTTAGAGTTCACGATGGCTTCTCTCTGGGGATGCTGATGATTTTCGTTTCAAAAGGTAAGATTGATATTTTCTGGCGCCACCAGGTGTTCCCATTACCCGCCAAAAGAGAAAGTGTGTGTTTACCTGGCTTCAGAAAGAGCCCTGAAACCCGAACATTTCTGCAAAGGAGGGTATCGTAATCGACAACCAGAACCCCTTTTTCCGGTAATCGCTCGATGAACACCCGCCCCCTGAGCCCGGCATCGTGTATCGTATCGGCGAGAAAAGGAAGCCTACGGTGGGGAGTTTGTTGCGGAGTCGGCGTCAGAAGCAGTTCGGAAGGTGCCGATCGATTCCCCCCCTCTTCAGGGGCCACGACGACTGTGGTGCCGGATTCTCGCCCCAGCATGTAACCGGCAATTCCAAGTGTTAAAGCCAGAGTCGCAGCAGCACCGTACCACAAGCGTTTCTTGCGTATGCCCATTCGCCGGAACCGGGCGAAACTGTTCACTAAAGAAACTGCATCGGCATTTTCCGGGTTTTCCTCAAGACTCTCGACCAAAAGCCAGTATGCTTCATCAGAACGCCCGGCACAGAGCAGCTCTTGTGCCGCCCGAACCAGATCGCTGGATAGACGCAAGGAAGAACAGGGTTCAGCGACTTCTCTCCAGGTAAGCCTTGGCTGTTCAGTGATACCACCCTCGCGGAGAAGATCTCTGATTTCTGCCCCGCAGCCCGGCCGCCGAGAGGGTTCTTCCGCAGTCAAACGGTCAATAATCATTTGTGCTTCCGGGCAACCCTGAAGAATCTCTCCCAGAACCCGGCCGGCGGAAAAAACATCAGCGCGAATATGATTTATCTCGGCATTTCTCCGCCACAATTCCGGAGCCATATATGCTGGAGTACCCTTGACAAGCCCTTCCACCGACACGAGACCATCTGAAACATTTTTGGAAAATCCGAAGTCAACGAAAAGTACTCCTCGATCGGGGGAAATGATGGTATTGGCAGGCTTAAGGTCGCGATGCGCGAATCCTCGTTCATGAAGAGTGGTCAATGCATCGGCAAATCCATAGGCAAGCTTTTTCCGACGAGTGCAATCAGGATTCTCAAGAAGCAGATCTGATAATCTGGCCCCTTTGATCCACTGCATGACTATGTAGACCCGCCCTTTCCATTCTAATGCATCATAAACCTGGGGAACGGCACGGATCTCCAGCCGGGCCTGAGTTTTCCCCTCTCTAAGAAGCTCCCGCCGCTTGCCGGCATCCTTCTCGGTTAAAACTTTTACCGCAACCCAACGATCTAAGGCCTCCTGTCGTACCCTGTACACCGAAGCAAACCCACCTTGACCGGCGCGCATCGGGTGGGTAAACCCTTTTGGAAATGAAGAAATCATTGCTGCTCCTGAATTTTCTTCTCGGCCAGGGCAAACCAGTACAAAATGTCTTCGTCTTCTGGGGCCGATTTCAGAGCCGATAGCCAGTGCATTCGTGCCGCTGCGTACTCCTCTCTGGACCAGAGCACCATTCCGAGGTTAAAGTGCGAAGACGGGTGGGTGCTGTCCATCTCGACGGACTTGCGAAAGAGCGCTTCGGCCTTTGTAGCGTATCCTGCTCGAAAGTAGATAATCGCGGCCAGATTCACTGGATTTGGATTGTTTTGTCCATGTTCAATAGACCTTGAAAGCGCCTCGAGTGCCCCGGTCGTGTCTGCTTGAGCAACCAGGTTTTTCCCGCGTACGAACCAGACGTTCGAAAGCAGCTTTGAGATCTGGTTTTTTTCCGGCGCAAGGGCACCGGCAGCCTCCAGATTCATGAGGGCCTGTTTCCATGCCATTTCATCTTCGTGTTCCGCTGATGCTTTCTGCAAAAGTGCCTTGCCCATTCCCAGCCGGGCTTCGTACGAACCGGGATCCTGCTCCAATGCACGGCCGAAAAACTCCATTGCCATCGGGTAATCACCAAGGCGAATACAGGTATTTCCCTTCTCTACAGCGGATGGGCCGCAGGAAAGAGTCATCATACCTGTGAGTATGGCACCAAAGAGAAACTGTTTCATTGGCAGGCTTTTCAAATTTATAAGGTTTAGCGAATATCACCAGCAACTGGCGAGTCGAGGCTCACGGAAAAAGCTCCTCCTATCCGAAAATGCCAATTGGGAATATCTACGGGAGGATTCTTTCCGTGTAAGGTCGACCAGGTCTTGCCCATTTCGGTTCGTATGCCCAGAGAAATCGATTGGCCTATGCTTTTTTGAACGGAAAGCGCAAAAGAAGATGTATTGTCAAGCCGAATGTGCTCATGGGAAAAAGGGGCACGTGCATAGTAATCGAAGGCATTTTCCCCTTCGGGAACGGTTTTAATCTTCTGCTCCATGAAATACAACACATGATTTTCCGGGTTCCTGGCAACGCCTTGGGGGGCAATACCTGAACCCGATTCGTACCATCTGTACGATTCAAAGAAATACATGATTCGGTTTGAAACCGAAAAGGTGACTTCCGTTGCTTTGCCGAGATTGCTCTTCACCGAGAAAGATGTTACAGTTACCGTATTGCTGTTTGAAGTTCGATCATAAAATACGAGTGTATCGATTACATGCGGCTTGTACCGAACGCCTCCCCCAAGCTCCGGAGGCAAAGTATCGAGGCTGGCTGCAAAGTCTATATAGTCCACTGATCCCGACGCCAGTGTGACGGTCGGTTCTGCAAAGCTGGTCGTGTTGAACAGGAAAATGCTCATTCGTGGCCTTTGAAGTTGCCCTACGTATCCCATGAGACGCACCTGTCCTGTGTTATAGGCAGGGTTATGGGACAAGTCCACAGTTCCTCCAACCTGCACGAAACCAATTCGTTTACCCCCTGATCTTGCCAAAGACAGAGAAATATCGGTCGAGGACACATACTCCTGAAGGTAGGTCCTTCTCCGCAACCACCTTGCCCGGAGTTCAAGTCCCGTCGGCTCAAGGGTATAGCTACTTGCAAAGCTACCGGTAAAATCAAGCGTGTCCGGTTCAACAAGGTCAACACTGCTGTTGAACGGACGACCAATGCTTCCCGAGAGCTCCAGCGATAACGAGTGCTTATTGGCAAAAGGCACGGTCCATTTCAATTTGGTCCCCGCTCCAAATGCCGGCCCAGGAAGTGTCGTATCGACTGTGGTATATTCAACCGAATTCGTCGAGGTGGCTATCTGCAGCCTGCGATCCTGGAGATGATATCCTGCGTTACCGACAAGGCTGACCGATGGAATCAAGACCCGAGGTGACCGCATGGCGAGGAGACGCAGAGAGTCTTTTGCATCCGATGCAAGTTTTGTAAGACCCATGGTAGTATAGATGGTATGGCGCTGGCGCAAAAGGCTTCGTTTGAGCGGATGCATCATATCCGCTTTCACCGAGTAGTTGAGTGCCAGTGCTGTATCGGTTATCCCGCGAGCAGCATACGTTCTGGCAAGGTAATAGTAGAAACTGTCACGGCTCATGCCCTTTTCGTAGGCTTTCACAAAATAGACAACCGCCGAATCAGGCTCGTTGTTTTCCAGGGCCATGAGCCCTTGATTTCGTTTCTCTAAGGCAGTATTGGAGTGAGCGGCTGAAACAAGGAATACAAGCGCGGTAAGTATCGGCAACCCGATACAGCCTGCCAAAGGAACGCGTGATGATTCCCGTTTCCATGCCCATTCGGGTTGAAAGGCCGAGTGCATGAATACCCTTGTAGTCTTAATGGTGTTTTGCCCCTAACGCTATGCTGCGGTGAGGAAAACACCACGAAAGCATTCCGGGCCCCTGATCGCAAGGCGACGTGCCCGGAATGCTTCTTATGTAGATGGCGTGTCAGTTCTTGCGAGAAATAGTCTTCCGTGCTTCCTTCAAGTATATACCGGACGCAGCCCGCATTTCCATGCTTTTGTCCAGGATTCGACGAGTTCTCCCGGTGGCATCGAAAGAAATGGTTCCAGTCGAGCCGGTACGGGACAGACTCAAGCCACGTGTCCGGATACCCTCCAGGCGCCTGCTTGAGATGCTATGGGTTGCCTCATCCTGAAGTTCGATGGACGTGAGAATCGCGGCATATAAGCCAATGTTGGTTGCCATATCAACGGTATCACCTACAGCGTAGAGTTCATACCCGTGATTCCCTACTGCCGTATACCGTATATATTCATCCCACGCATACATCACGGTATCAAGCGAATAGAATCTCATGTAGATTTCACAAGCCCATGAGGAATCACCCGAGAAGGTCGCTTGCTTTCGCACGCCCGTTGTATCGAAGTGAAGAACTACCCCGTAAGGATAACAGTCGGAGCTGTCGCACCAGTCGTATTCAAGATAAAGCTTGTAAGCCAGGGCGTTTGCGCGCGCCCAGTCTTTGGGATTCTTGAAGACCGTATCCGTAATGGAGTACTTGGCAACAGAGAGATAAGAACTATAGGTATCGGTCTGGTCGTAAAAAACATGATGAGTATCTGTGCGAATTGATTTTACCCAGTTCTCGGGGAGGTAAATACTGTATCCCAGAGTGTTGTCCTCCACAATGCCCTGGCCCTGCACAGCGAAGAAACAACAGCTCAGGAGACAGCAGGCCAGAGCATATCGACGTAGTAGCATAATCCAATCCTTTCCCGTAAACGAGGAGTATCGGTTTACCCTCTTAATCCGTTTATCGCACCGATGGTCTTATTCTAAAACCCACGACGGTCCGGACTATTTGCCCTGACCGTTCGGTTTTTTTAGCTGCATTTGCTTGAACTCAAGCTCACGTTGCTTTGTCTTTGAGTCTATGTTCCGAATAGCCTTTTCGACTTGTTTTTTCACCTGATCCGGAAGCTCTTCAAGCTGTATTGAATGCGACACTGCACCGTTTTTCTCTGGAGCATGGATCATCCGACCCTCTTTTTCCGACACGTTTCCGGCGCTCGACCCCTTCGTTGTGTCAAGCTGCGCCTTAACGTCGCCCGGAAGATTGATCATTATGTCGTCGAAGTAGCTTTCCAATGACTTCTGTTTCCGCGATTCCGTGTCGGACTCGCTGCCCATGGGTTCATGACCTTTCTGCGTGGACATAGATGATACCGGGACGATAAGAATCCCGATAAGGGCAATTCGCGTGGAAATTCTTACTACCATGACCGACCTGCTCCTTTTGATGATAACAGCGAAAGAGGGGCGTACGACCCCTCTTCGCCTTCCGTGTCCGCCATCGGTGCTGGAAAGCGGGACTGGAATTTCTTTCAATCCGCAGTCTGCTCAGTTGGTACGTCCTGAACCATCTTTGAGCTGCTTTTGTTCTCTGGTTTGCTCCATGACCTGCTTCATCTCTGCTTCTTTTTGCTGCAAGCGCTTCTGTACCTGGTCCTTTGCCTGAGTTACCTGATCCTGAACCTGCTTGCAGACCTGGTCCATTGTGTGGATAGCTTCCTGAAGTTTCAGTTGAGCCTGCTCCTGGATCCTTTTCATCTCAGCATCTCCATCAGATCCCCCGCTGCCTCCGGAGCCTTTCTTGTACATATTCCGAACAGCTTCCTGAGCTTGTTCTGCCGATTTTTTGGCTTCCTGCAATTGTGCTTGAACCTGTGCCGGGAGAGCATCGAGTTCACCACCGATTTCGGCTTGGACCTGTTCCATGATCCTGGAAACATCCTGGGACTTAGTCTGTGTTTGCGTGCCATCCGCAGCGAACAGCGTGCAAGCAGATGCGCTAACCAGTAGAGTAGCGAGAACCTTCTTCATACGACACCTCCTGATAGGGGTTGAAAAGATGTAAGCTCAGCACCGCATTTTTAATCTTTATCGGGACCCGATTGATTTCATGTCTTTGGTACTGCAAGGGACATGCCAATGGCCTAAGCCTTTGATATGCAAGGAAATATGAATATTGCTCAGGACTTCACCCCAACACAAACTAGGGCGTATTCACCCCAGCAAGAGGTAGTTCAGGCGCATGGGTTTCATAACAGCCGCAATATCAATAGGTTATGGCCACCTGGTTAACTGGGGGGTCTGGACCCCAGGTGTGGCAGGCATGCGTAGGGACGGTCGCGTCGATTTGGAAATTTCAGATCCTTTTTTGGTGCCACAATGCCGGGAACGCTCGCATTGCATGCTGGTTATATTGCTGAAGTGCTGTCGACGTTCACTATATTCAAAAAAGGTGTGCGGACATTTCTAAAATTCTGTAATCATCTGTACAAATCTCTGGTATAGTAAGAGGATAAACAGAGTATGTGGCTGAATTTTGGCCGAGGGAGGAGCCTGCCCCAATGCAGTTGATGCGATCGGTTCTGTTCGTAGTTGCAGTCGGGATACTTTTCAGTGCCCGTGCGGATGACGGTGAGTATGTGAGCCAAACCTACGTTGATACAACTATAGCCCGGGCCCTGTATCTTCTTACGGCAGCCGCGGATCAGGCGGAAATCGGTCTGACCATGGAAGGAGCGATTCTGCAGGCCAAGGAAATAGCCCGAAAGCTCAGGGATGTGGCCGAAAATGATGTAAACAAGTCCTATATCCTTTTTAAGGTACAGGAACTCGAAAGCCAGATATACCTTGAAGAAGAAGGGATTTACCAGGAGAAGCTGGTCGACCGGCAACGCTCAGTAAATGATCTGGTCACCAAGTATAACAGAGAACTTGGAAAGGACCGCCCTGATTTCAGTGCACTGAAAGCAATTGTCGAAAAGACAAGCGAGTACGATTCGAATACGTTTGATGAAATGGCCCGAGGCTACAGGGATCGGCGCAATGCGATTGCCGGGGAGGTACTGCATGCGATCGAGGCAGCCATCGATGATGAAATGTATGATGTGGCCAGGGCAGAGCTGGCCTACTGTCGGGAAAACCGCTCCTTTCTTGGCATTCGCCTGACCCAGTATGCCAAACTCGAAGGCCGTTTGCAGGCACGTGTATCAACCGATGGTGAGCTGGCATTTATCGATCAGACTGCTGACCAGATCGATTCTCTCCTGCCGGGGCTCGAGCTGGGCAAAGCCGGTCAGAAACTGGACCTGATCAACCGGCGGCTGTCGGTCATCGAAACGAGGGTACCGAAGCGCCACTGGGACCTTCGGTACTTCAGAAGCAAGCGGCAGGCTCAAGCCCTTGCATCGAAAGAAGACTCTCTTATCAACCAGACACGGAAAATACTCCAAACCGATGGTGTGTATGCTGCCGGACAGCACCTTGAAATCCTCAAAAAGTATGGCGTGAGCCACGACAAAATTGCCCAGATCAACCAGCAGATTACATCGGTGGCACTGGCGCAGCGCGATGAGACCCCGGGCAAGCTCGGTGCGGAACTGGCACTTCTTACCAGCGATGACGATGGTGGCACCGAAGACCTTCTGGGTGATCTTCGATCGGCTGCGAAACAGAAAGCCGGAGGAAGCCCTTTTCCTGTGCGAACAGGAGAGCGGGTTTCGAGAATGGAGCAGGTTCGTCGTCGCAACCTGGAAGTAAGCAAAGAGCTTGCTTTGGAGCGTGAAGAGCGTCGGAGAAGAGAAAACAGGGAGCGGGCTCAACGAGAGGTCATGCTTGTTTACACACTGCTGGAACAGGGAGAGATCGCCGAAGCGTTTGAACAGTTTGAGTTCGTGATGAAAAACCTAAAAGATTATCTCTCGGCAGAAGATGTCGAAAGCCTGGGAAAATCGGTAGAGAAGAAGACGAAATAGTGCCTTCCCTGAATCACATCTCGTACAACGTTTCGTCTCGTTCGGGTGGTTTACGCCCCGACCGTCCTGCTTTGGCGCCGCCAATTTCAAAGGGCATTTCGTCTTCATCGAGAGAATCACCCATCTCCGCTTCAAGAGCCTCGGGGTCTTCCCCGGCCTCCATTCTGCTAAGTGCTTCTTCGAACTTCCCTTTAAACTGAAGTCCCGTCATGTCGGAGAACTTCCTCATGAGTTGTGCCGCCTGCCGAGGATCTTCTTCATTGAGCCCTTCGGCTTCAGATGCAAGCGACTCAACCGCGCGTTCCATCTTCGATTCATCGATTGGCAGATCATCCATTCCACCTTCACCACCCTCCCCCGATTCCTTGTGCTTCCCGGAAAGAGCAGCGAAACGAGAGACTTTTTTTGTCAGCGAATGGTGCTCGTTTCGTGGACACCCTGGGACTTTATCCGTGGTGATCGAGCGGGAGAAGAAGTTGAAAATGGTATTGCAGTCTGGACAGTAAAACTCATAAATGGGCATGGCTTCATACTCCTTTTTGGGTACCGGGAAAAATAATTTGAGCACTCCCTGATGCGTGTAGGGGCGGATTAAACCATTTGTTTCGGCGGCAGTCGAAAATGGTCGGATCCCCGGCGGAAGGATCTGCCGACCCAGAGTGTATGATCTATTTTTAAAGCTCTCCAGCAAATACGATCATCAACTGCTCAGATTGGATTTTTCATGTTCACTCGTGACGAGGCACTGAAGTACCATTCCCAAGGGCGAAAGGGCAAAATGCAGGTTGTGCCCACCAAGCCCTGTTCCACCCAGAAAGACCTCTCCCTGGCCTACTCCCCCGGGGTTGCCGAACCCTGTCGTGAAATAGAAAAGAATCCACTTGCGGCTTATGAATACACTGCCCGCGGAAACCTTGTTGCCGTAATCACCGATGGATCAGCGGTGCTCGGTCTGGGTAATATCGGTCCTCTTGCCGGAAAGCCGGTCATGGAAGGAAAGGGCGTACTGTTCAAGCGATTTGCCGATATAGATGTGTTCGACCTGGAAGTTGATTCTTCCGACCCGGATCATTTTGTCGATGTCGTTCGGAGTCTCGAGCCAACATTTGGAGGGATAAACCTTGAGGATATCAAAGCCCCGGAGTGTTTTTACATCGAAGAGCGGCTGAAATCTGAAATGAAAATTCCGGTGTTTCACGACGATCAACACGGCACGGCGATCATCTCGGGGGCAGCCCTCCTCAATGCGGCGATGCTTCAGGGTAAGGAACTCTCGAATATGCGGGTTGTCTTCTCCGGAGCGGGCGCAGCGGCGGTATCATGTGCGCTTCTGTATGTCAGCCTCGGGGTCAAAAAGGAAAACGTTATTTTTGTCGACAGCAAGGGCGTTGTCTTCAAGGGCCGCACGCAAGGGATGAACAAGTACAAGGAACAGTTTGCCGTTGAGACTTCCCGTCGCACTCTTGCCCAAGCGCTTGAAGGGGCGGATGTTTTCGCTGGGCTTTCTATGGGGGGGCTGGTGAGTAAGGAAATGGTTGCCGGCATGGCCGATAAACCGATAATTTTTGCCATGGCAAACCCGGACCCGGAAATAGGCTACAACGAAGCTCGTGAGGTGCGACCCGATGTTATTATGGCAACGGGAAGATCCGATTTTCCAAATCAGGTTAACAATGTACTTGGGTTTCCGTTTATTTTCAGGGGTGCTCTGGATGTGCGCGCAACGGCGATAAACGATGAAATGAAACTGGCCGCAACTCAAGCGCTTGCCCAACTCGCCCGGAAAAACCAGGTGCCAAAGCTTGTGCTTGAAGCCTATGGAGTAGATAAGCTTGAACTTGGTCCGGAATATATTATTCCAAAGCCAATGGATTCCCGGGTACTTGTAGAAGAGAGCGTTGCGGTAGCAAAGGCCGCGATGGACACGGGTGTGGCCACCCAGCCGATCGATGATCTCGATGCTTATCGTAGCTCACTGGAACTGCTGGCAGAGAAAGTGCAACATGACAAGTCGAACGATTGAGTTCGAAAAGATAGTTACGGCAATTGCCGAAATGTGTGAGCAGGCTGCGCACGATTTGCCCGAGGACGTTGCTCAGGGCATTCGCGATGCATACGAGGCAGAGAAATCGCCTTTGGCCAGGAGCATCCTCCAGAAGCTTATTCACAACTACGAAATCGCGGCCAGGGAACGTCTGCCGATATGTCAGGACACCGGGTTTGCCGTCTACTTCGTGGAAATGGGTAATTCCTGCTCGCTTGATCGTGGCTCGGTTACCGAAGCGATCACTCAGGGCACCGCAATCGGGTACAAGGAAGGCTACCTTCGGGCATCGATAGTCAACGATCCTCTTTTTGATCGCATCAATACCAAAGACAACACACCGCCGATCATCCACGTTGAAACCGTTCCCGGTAACCATCTTCGTATAATGCTTCTTCCCAAAGGCGGCGGATGCGAGAACATGAGCTATCTGGCCATGCTCAAGCCCTCAGATGGCATTGAAGGACTCATACGATTCGTAGTCGATTCAATCGTTTTGTCCGAAGGAAACCCCTGCCCGCCGACCGTGGTCGGCATCGGAATAGGCGGAACATCGGACAAAGCCATGACCCTTGCAAAAAAGGCCCATTTTCGGCGGCCACTTCGAGCACCAAACCCCGATCCTCGCTATGCCGAGCTTGAACAGAGACTCCTGCAGGAGATCAACAATTCAGGGGTGGGGTCGATGGGGCTTGGAGGAACGGTTACTGCTCTGGCGGTCCATATCGAGAACTTCCCCTGCCATATTGCCTCCCTGCCGGTGGCGGTGAACCTCAATTGCCATGCCGCCCGGTTTGCCGAGGTGACGCTTTAGTTTGGGGTGGGAACAAAGGAAAAAAATGAACATAACACCTCCTCTTTCTGAAAAGGTAATCCGAGCACTTCATGCGGGAGACCAGGTAACTATCAGCGGGAGCCTCTATACCGCCCGTGATGCGGCTCACAAGCGTCTTGTCGAGCTGATAGAGCAGGGAAAGGATCTTCCTTTTGATCTTCGGGGCCGGATACTTTATTACGTTGGCCCCACTCCCCCACGGCCGGGGAGGGTGATCGGAAGCGCGGGACCAACCACCGCCTCTCGCATGGACCGATACGCGCCCGTTCTCATTGAGAAAGCAGGGCTTGCCGGCATGATCGGCAAAGCGGGTCGAGGGGAAAACGTTGTTGAAGCGATGAAACGTTTTGGGGCGGTCTATTTTGCGGCCATCGGTGGGGCCGGCGCGCTGCTGAGTAGTCATATCATTCAGAGTGAAATTGTCTGCTACGAGGAGCTTGGCACCGAAGCCGTTCGTCGTCTGACCGTCGAGAACTTTCCGGTAATCACCGCAATCGATTCTCACGGCAACAGCTTGTACCGTGAGGGACCGGAGCGTTGGGGCTCCAGGAATTCCACGAAATAAAGTGGTTGCTATTCTTCGGTCTCGCTGCTCTCGACCTCTTCTCGATCTCTCAAACGATATATACTTGGCGGAGGTGAATTGTAAACTGAGCGGAAATGATAAAGCTTCTGCTTCCTCCTGACCAATTCCAGCTCAAACCTTTTCCTTATCCGTTCTCCGTATACCTCCGCCGTTCCTTCCAGACCTTTGTAGTCACAGAAGTACACCGGATGACCTTGACTCACGAGGTAATCAATCTTTTCTTCCCAGGAACCATCTTTCGTATCGAGTACCCTCAAAGGAAATGAGTAAAATGGGGTAAATAGCTCGATGGCATAGGCCAAATGGCGGTCACACAGCACAACGGCGCCATTCTCGAGCCTGTCTCCTAAATCTCGGGCCAGATGGTTGGCTTCATGTACCCGAAAATGAGGATGCTGCTTGTCGGGAAGAGAGCGATAG
>JBEPYC010000024.1:0-19989 GCA_041641555.1 Chitinivibrionales bacterium
ATGAGCGCCATGGAAAAACGAAAACGACTGAGCTGATGCAAGTTTCTTTTTTTCAACCTGCATTCCTCTGGGCACTTCCGGTTGTGGTAATGCCCGTTGCGATTCACCTTCTCTTTCGTGGGAAGACAAAGAAAATCGCCTTTTCATCACTACGTTTTCTCCACGAGACGGTTCTCCGGACCAATTCCCGACGAAATCTCCAGCGAATTCTGCTGTTGGTCGTTCGAATCCTGTTGCTGGTCATTCTGGTCCTGCTGTTTGCGCGGCCATTTAACAGGAAAAGCCAGTTGGCCAGTCTGTACGATCCCGGTACACCCGTATATTGGTGGGTCGATCCGACGGTCAGCATGTCATATGGTCAGGAAATGTCTCTTCGAAGCCTCGGAAAACAGTTGCTCGATTCATTGGCTGCAAACATTCCGTCGCCTTCACGAATCCACATGTTCGATTCGGAACGGAATGAATTTGCTTCGATCAGCAGGAGCGATCAAGCAGTTTTCAGCACGGTTGTATACGGGCGGCACGGGCTTGAAAATGCGCTGGACAGAATCGAAACGCTGCATGCCGATAACCAGCAGGGCGTGCTGTTTGTTGTCAGTGACTTCCAGAGTGGAGATGAGGCGAAGAGTGTCTCCGAGTCCATACGCCGGTATCTCCAGACGCGAAATAACTGGCTTTCGGTGTGCCTGCTCGATATGTCGCCCCAAAATCCCTGGAACTACACCGTAGAGCAGCAATCGGTCCATCTTCCCGACAATGCGCGTGTCAACGCAACTGTTGGCGCACGGGGAAAGGAATTGGATTCGACCGAGCTTAATGTAGAAACGGGTGCCACTCGTATCGGTTCCCGGAGAATAGGGCTGGCCAAAAACAAGGTTACGAAAGTGTCAATACCGATTCGGGCTTTCGAAGACATGGATCGTTCGGGCGGAGCGGTGAACCTGAGTGCCGAAGATCCTCTGCAGGGGGACAATACCGTATACTTCGCAAAGCAGGCCCGCCATTCGAATACCGTTTTGATCATAGGTGATCCCCAGGAGAATCTTCCTCTTGCAACCGCATTCGGCGCACTCGATGAAAGCAGGTGGAGCCCGGTACAGATGAAGGCTGCCCATGAGGTGGGGTACGCCGATCTCGATTCAGCGGATCTTATTATTCTCGGGGGAGTTGCAGGCGCGGGTGGAGCACAGGAGGCCCTGTTCACCCGTTCGGGGATGAGTGAGAAATCAATTGTTTTTTTTCCGGGGTTCAAGGGTGAATCCACCGAATTCACACGTCGTGTTATGCGGTATCTGGGGGAGAGTGTTGCAGCAAAAACCACCGGATCCAAAGCTTTCACCGCAGTTCTTCCTGACACCTTGAGTGCGCTCTGGAAAGGATTTCCCCGGGCGATCAGCAGGGAAGTGCGAGTATACGAGTATCTGAAGGGAATACCGGGAAAACCACTGGTGTATCTTGATAACGGCAATGTGCTCACATCGGAGAAGACCGATGATCAGGGTAACACCTGGATTCTGTTTGCTTCACCGATTGGTGCGACTACCTCGAATAACCTCTGTGAAACTGGTTTTTACCTTCCTTTGGTTGATCGTGTGAGCAGTCATGCACTCAGTGGCACAATGGCAGGCGCCCGGGGATGGATCGCCGGGGAACCGGGGCCAAATCCCGTCAGGTCTTCGGGGCTGTCAGCTCGAATCTACGACAATCAGGATAATCTGGTGGGAGAATGGTCCAGGCAGCCCTGGGTGGTGCTACCATCACCCGGAGTCTATCGGATGGAAGTGGAAGGTGCTTTGCCGGAATGGATCGTGGCAAATGTCGATCCGTTCGAAAGCTCTCTGGAATACGCGCCACCGGATCCCGCAGTATTGAAATGCAGGCAGGCTTCAGTTATCAAACCTCGCGAATTTGGAGGTTTTCTCCGAGCGGGAGGCACTGATGCAAAGCTGAGGCAAGTTCTATGGAGTCTTTTGGCCATTCTGCTGCTGGTAGAGATGCTGTTCTGGCTTTCTTCGGTTGGTCAGAGTCGATAAGCTACTGGCATTGGAGGGCTTAGAACTTGCATGTGAAAAAGCTCGCCGAGGTGGAACAGAGAATTACCCGATAAATCGGGACTGAGGAAAAGTTTTTGTTGCGAAAATGCACTTGTTGCATTATATTAAGAAGAGAATAAGTGTATTACAACGAGGGAGGTGTCTCACCATGCGAAAGCCGGCATTAATACTACTGATGTGTGCAGTAGCTGTGCTTGCTGGTGCACAGAGCACTTCCGATTCAACTGCGGTTACTCGAGCCAAACAGTGTTCAAGTAGTGAATCGTCGCAGCCTGTGTTGCAGAAGAACAGCTTACCCAAATCTTTGCGCGTAGAGCCGCCGCCCAAGCCGGCTAATTGGTCCAAGATCAAAGAGCTCTTTATGTAATTGTACAACGAGCGGCGGGTTAGAAAAAACGGCAGGTATGGAAACATATCTGCCGTTTTTTTATCGTATGTTCAGTTCTCTCCTGCCGGATCCCACCGTTCGGTCTCTTCTCCCCAGAGCTGTCTGGTAACCGAACCAATGCTGATCGAGAAACCGATTTCTCTGAACGGTGGCTGTCCCTCGCGGATGTAATCGACATCGGGTGCAAGCGAGATCTCAAGAGAAATGTAGGGGGATGCGTTCTCCGACACTTCGAGTTCAGGGAAATAGTCCACAGCAAACCATCCACGAATATTGTTGCTATTGGCGTACCGCCCTTCACTGCCTGTATATCCCTGGTTTCTCCCCTGAATCAGGTACATCTGCCCACCGGCGGTGAGATACCCGAAGCGGGGTATCCGGAATTGAAATCCGACAGACCCGGTTCCATCAACCCCTCCGTACCAGGCCCCGTTTTCGTTGGGGACTTTGAAATAAGTACCCGTTGCCATTCCGACAATAGACATGAGTTCATCAAAGAAGAATGGTGTCGCCAATTTCACGTGTCCGCCACCAGAGAAGCCGTATTCGCCGTGGAATACCCCCAGGGTATCGGTTCCGGTGGTATCCGCAGCGACGTCCAGTTGACTGATACCTGCATCGATTCCCACATTGAGATACGAGCTGGGTGCAAACGTTCCCCTGGCATGAAAACGATTCATGAGCATCGGTACGTACCGGTTGGTGATGGTATGAAAACCGAGATTGTAAGAAACGCCAACCGATGCCCGTGCTTCGGGAATGACCACGGCGGGATTAGCCAGATTCGCAGCGCAGATGCTGGACGGCAACAGCCCCAGCACAATAACCGGTAGTATTCTGTAGATGGTCATTTGGCACTCCAGTAGGGCAAATCGTCTTTCGCGATAGGCAGAAGGAATTCTTCGGGGGTGGGCGCGACCATTCCCTGTGCTTCCGCAAATACGCGTATCCAAACCCGCAACGCGTCCGATTGGCCGTAGGTAACCATATTCGGTGCAATCCCGTTCTGGGTCTGAATCGTGCGCTCGATTATTACCGTTGTCGCGGGATCGGGTACACCGTTGTGGTTCCAGTCGATATCCGGGTAACCACCGTCGTACCTGGGATCATATCCATTTGCGGGATCGTAGAAGACGCTGTCATGAGCGTTGCCAAGCAGCGGCTCTGTTGTATCAATTACCCCATTCCCGTTGACATCGTAACAGTCTTCGCGGGTTTCTATTCGGTATCCGGTGATAGTGCCCGCGGAATCGTAATCGGCCACGCGCGCATACCATACCACACAAGGCTCCCCGGTAGTATCGCGTCTGCCGTTCCAGTTGATGTCCTCGAAGCCGGGGCCGGGATTGAAAATACCGTCTCCGTTCCTGTCTTCACCACGATTCAGTACGCCGTCACGGTTGCGGTCTTCGCCGTCATCCAGCACGTTATTGTCGTTGAGATCCTCGAACCAGAGATCCTCGGCTACAAGCGAATCTCGCCATTCTCCCCAGTAGTGTTGGTTATTGGTACTCCAGTCGTAGTATTCTTTCTTGAAGTAAATATGACGTTTGTAAATGCGATAACCGGTTATTTTGGCAGAGAACGTTACTTCCGTACCATCGGCGACCGGGTTCCCATTGACATCAGTGACCAGAGCGCTCAGCTTCGTACTGTAGGTACCATCGTCATTTTTGACGATTTTACTAATTTCCCGTCTGATGGTGATGCTGTTGGGCGGTCCGGCAATGGTAAACTTGGCTGTATCGGATTTGATGCCGGTAAAATCTCCGGCTGCAACCCAGACCTCCTTGTAGTTACTCGGAAGCGGTCCCGAAACCAGGTACGTACTCGCAGTTCCGTCGGCATCGGTGACTGCGGTTGGAGGATCCAGACGTTCTCCACCTCCGGGGCCATCGAGCAGATTGAATGCGATTATCGCATCTTTCACCCGATTGCCCAGCGAATCAAAAGCGGTAGCGGTTATTTTGGCGCGGTCTCCATTGGTCCCGATTACTTCAGGTGTTCCCCTGAGTTCAATGTTTCTGATGATGCTTGCTTTGAAGTAAATGGTTTTGCGGGCCGAGGTTACGGCTGTGCCTATCGATCGGACTTCAATAGTTGCATAATTGGCGAAATTGGGATTGATAATGCTGACAACAACTTTCCCGTTAGAGTTGGTCGTGACGGTATCGGCAAAGAAGGTGCCACTGTTGTCCCTGATCATTCCCAGCGTTGCGCTGACCTCTAAACGCGCACCGCCGATCGGCTGATTCGCACCATTGCGGTAGTTCAAAGTGATGTAGGTAGTATCTATTCCATTGGCTATGTAAGAGTTGATCCTTGATGCCGGTGGAACGGTGTCGATGCTGATAGAATTATCGGAGTAGTTGATAATGACGGTGTCCATTGCCCCGGCGGAGGTGACCACGATAGTATCGGCACCTGTTCCTGTTCCGGCAAGCTTGCAGCGCGCTTCACCCCGGTTATCTGTACGGACTTCGATCATTGGTGCCGTAGTGAGTGTATCACCAGCCCCGAACCGGGTCGAGTCCTGTTGCTTTGCAAATGCAACGGTCTCGCCTGCTATCGGATTCTGGTTGGCATCCACCAGAGAAACGGTAATGGTGCTGGTATCTTGTCCGTTGCCTCGAATGCTCGGCGGCGACATGCTCGCTCTCACGCTGACTCCGGCAAACTCCACCATGACCGAATCGGTAAGCGTTGGATCCGATTCGAGGACGGCAACGACTTTGGTTGTTGTATTCCGGCGGTCGCTGGTAAGGTTGACCGTTGCTTTTCCTTCTTCGTTGGTCGTAGCCGAGGCAGGAATGAGCCCGGCGGGGTGGCAGGAGAACAGAACTTTGTCACCCACGATCGGATTGTTGTTGTTTCTGTTTTTGATCTGGACAGTGATCTTGGAGTTCGAGGTTCCATCGGCCTGAATGACAGTTGGTAATGCCAGCATCTGTATGCTGCGAGTGGCGATGCATTCCATGCTTGTTTCCGCAGACGCGCGGTCGGAACCATCTTGTCCCGTGACAACCAGCCGAATACTGGTCGGGTACGGAAGCGCTTGAATCGAGAACGAGGTTTCCCCCTGGGAGTCTGTTTTCCCATTCAGAGTATCGGAAGTTTCGGCGCCGCTGCTTGTTTGAAAGTATCTGACTACTTCGACTGGCTTGTTGGAAAGGGCTGTACCGCTTGCATTCCTGAACCTGACTCTGAGAGTAGTGCTCAGATCCGGATCTGCCTGAAGAATACGGCTTTCGACTTCGGCGCTGAGCTGTAAAGATGTAACATTGACCGCGATATGAGATCGTGCTCCCGCGGCGGCTACCTCGATAGAGTCGGTTCCATTTTTCAGAGCTTCAAGTTCGACACGGGCCGTACCATCGAAACCCGTCATTGTATCGATTCTGACCATAGAATCCCGGGCGTCAGAAACAAAGGCAATCGAAGATTTCTTTGCTTTTCCTATGGTAAAGAAGATGGGTGACCGGGCAATCGGTATACCGGAAGCGTTTTTGAGGGTAGCTGTTATGGTACCTTTATCGCCAGGGGCCAGATTCGGATTATCGACCGACAGCGAGAGTTGAACTCCCTGGAAGGCTATCTGTGTTTCATCGCTCAAGGAGGTATTCGAGACCGAATACACGGTTACAAAAGCCGTGTCGTTAATGTTCGAGCTGGTGAGAATCGCGGTTGCCGTACCATTGGCATCGGTCGTGCTCTGGCCGGGGTTGCCCTCTGAAGGAGGGTTGGAGCCCCGGATGACACCGGCGGTTGAGATGAACTGAATGGCTTCACCGGAAACAGGATTGTGGTTGGAATCGATAACGGAGACCTTGATTTCCGTCTGGTCGACTCCATCGGCCTTGATCGATGGCTTAACTGGAAGTGCCTGGATAAGACGCTGCACCTGGTCGGGCGTGTCCGTGACATCATAGCGTACTGTTCGCTGCTGATTACCGCATCTGAGATCGATCTGGATGTTTTCCCGCTCGACAGAGTCGGTTGCGTAGAACCGGGCGCGACCGTTGACATCGGTTATGAGTGATTCAGCCGAAACCCAACCCTCGGATGCATCGAGATAGACGACTGCTCCGGAGTAAGGCTTGGAAACTCCCGGCTCATACGCGGTGTCCTCATAAACGGTAACCGTTACTTCGAGCGTGTCTCCGAGGAGCGTATACTGAGGGTGAGAGGCCAGAAGCGTAACCGGCACGGTCTCATCGACCGGAACAACGGTTCCGGGATTGGTGGTATTGTTTTCACCTGGGCTGACTGGGTTACCCAGTTCGCCTTCCTTGATTGTACAAAGAAAAACGCCCATGAACAGGACGGTGATGAGAGTAGTGATTCCAAGTACGCTATGTTTCACTCGACTGCCTCCTTTGAGACCTGGCTGGGCCAAGAGGGTGGGGTAGTTTGCCGGTGGATTGCGAATTGTTGAGAGTCTAAATCACGTAAATTATACTGTATAGGTCCAAAGGTGTTCAACACCATTCATAAACTTCAGTATTGGTCGATTCAATGAATTGCAGGAAATCTGGTACCACCGTCAAGCGTGTTGAGCCGCACTCGGCTGCCTGGGAGGCGGGGCTGCGTGCCGGTGATCGTATTCAGGCTATTAACGGAGAAGTCGTGGTCGATGACCTCGATTTCCATTTTCTGGCTGCCGATGAAATTCTTGAAATGGAAGTTGTACGAAACGAGCAGGAACTGACATGTGAGATCATGCGTGAACCGGGTACCTTTCTGGGAATAGATCTAATGCCGCAACCGGTTCGTCGATGCACCAATGCGTGCATCTTCTGCTTTATCGACCAGATGCCGCGTGGATTGCGGAAATCTTTATATGTCAAAGACGAAGATCTCATGCATTCCTTTCTCAATGGTAACTACGTTACCCTCACTTCGGCTCGTCGGGACGACCTTGAACGGATAGCAGCCCGTGGGATATCTCCTATTTATGTCTCGGTTCACGCTACCGACCCGCAGGTTCGCACTGCGATGCTCAGAAACCAACGCGCTTCGGAGATACGCAAACAGCTTTCGTTTCTCGCCAAAAACGGCATTTGCTTTCACGCGCAGATAGTCGTGTGCCCGGGCTACAACGATGGAGAAATACTCTCCCGGACGATACGCGATCTTCTGCGGTTCAGAAAAGCGCTCCTGTCGGTGGCGGTCGTTCCGGTTGGCCTTACCCGTTTTCGGAAGCTGCCCATAGAGGCGGTTGGAAAAGACACGGCATTGGAAACCATCGATCGAGTCGAGACCGCGGCGCAACGCGATGCCGACGTGCGTGGTCGGCGCCGGGTTTTTCTTGCCGATGAGTTTTTTCTTCGAGCAGAGAGGCGTATTCCCCCGGCCCGGTATTATGAAGACTATCCGCAGATTGAAAACGGGGTAGGTCTTGCCCGACAGTCTCTCGATGAATGGCAAAGAGTATCGAGATTACTCCGTAGAAAAAAAAAGGATGTTCAGGCACGGTGCAACGGTACTACCCGCATTCTTGTCGTCACCTCCCGGAGTGCTTCAATGATCTGGGGGAAGGTCACCTCGGGGCTGAATCGTATTTTTAACGAATCGGTATTTTCTCTACTGCCGGTGGAAAATCGATTCTTCGGAACGAGTGTTTCGGTTGCAGGGCTGCTTACGGCCGCTGATGTGATTCGGGAAGTCAGAGCGGTTCAGGAGAATCGTTTTCTTGTGGTTGTGCCCTCGGTGATGTTTAACTATCGTGGCTACACGCTCGATGGATTTTCACCTGAACGCATGCAGAAGCATATCGGGACCAGGACAATTGTGGCCACCGACATTGCATCGCTTCTCAAACAGACAGGATTCTATCCGAAATGAAAAAGCAGGCAGCAAAACAACGCCCCGAAACGCTTTCGGCCAAAGAAGAGGGCCTTGTTCGACTGAATAAATATCTGGCCCAGTGCGGCCTCGGATCACGCCGCAAATGCGACGAGCTGATTGCTTCAGGAGCTGTTATTGTGAATGGCAAAGCAGTTTCTGACATGGGTGTCAAAGTGGATCCAGCGCAGGTGACGGTCGAGGTGGGTAAGAAAAAGGTCCAACGAGTGGAAACGCTTAAATACTTTGCTTTTTACAAGCCAAAGGATACTATTGTCACGGCAGCGGACCCACAGGGGCGCACCACCGTCTACGATTTTCTCAAAAAACGCGGAGTGGACAACACCGGTCTGAAATATGTCGGGCGCCTGGACAGGAACAGCGAAGGGCTTTTGATTCTTACTAACGATGGCGATCTTGTTCATGCACTGACGCATCCCCGGTTTCAGATAAAAAAGGTCTATCGCGTGAGAATAGACCGAAGACTTCTTCCTGAAGACGCCACGCGAATGATAAAAGAGGGCGTCCGATCCGAAGATGTTCTACTTCGGGCAGGTGATATAAGAGAGGTTATAGCGGCGGAGCCCGGGCGGAAAAAGGAATTCTGGTACGAAATCGATCTTTTCGAGGGCAAGAACCGTCAGATCCGTCGGATGCTTGAAGGCACCGATTATCGTGTGATGCGGCTGAAGCGAATACAGTTCGGGTCCGTGCGACTGGGAGGGATGCTGCGAGGACAGATTCGTCCTCTCACCGAACGGGAAGTTTCCGGATTACGAAATACCGGTCACAAGAAACGAAAATGTCGATAAACCCGTCACCGGCACATCTTTAACTGAATGTTGACAAGCATTCGCTACGAATACTACAATTACTACACCATTTACGATACCGGCAACAGCATGCCCTGCCAAGCCAGTTTCTTCTCGTGCTGGGCCTGATTCGGAATGAACGCTGAGCGGCTTGGTGACAGGTAATTGTTGCATTGTAATGGACTCGTTCTCCGCATTGTGGATTCGTTGAACGAATTCCCTTGACATATTCGGCGCAGACGAGTATGCAAACTTTGTAGTTTCAGGGGCCCGGGCAGTCCACGGCCGGTCTATCTTCCCAAGGCAATGTAATTCGTAGGAGTCCTTCTTGCCCGCATCACAACCCATCTCTCCCGACGACGGACATCAGTCCTCACTGGAGTTGATCATGACCCTCCCGGTGCCAAGTTGCCTTTTGTCACCGGAGCGACGGATTATCGATTCGAATTCGGAGTTCAAATTTTTATGTAAGTCAGATGAGGATGCATTTTCCGGCAGACCATTTCTCAAAGACTTTTTGGAAATCGATACTGAAGATGCCGGGGAAGACCTGGTTCAGACAGCTTTTGATTCCGGAGCTGCACTGAAACGCATTGGAGTGATAGTCGAGATCCACGATGTCGGGGTAGTGAGAGCTGATATCAGCACGCTTCCTCGGCTCTCCGGTGATGGGCAGGTGCAGGAACTCATTTTGATCGTTGCCACACCTTCGCGGCAGCGCCAGGCTTCGAATGTGACCAGTCTTGCCGAAGCACAACGTTTGCTGGATGTCGCGCGTGCGCATTTCGTGAGTTCACGCCCATCGGAGGCCGGCAGCGAGGAAGAGAAAGAGCTGCTTCTGGAGGTCCATAAGCACCTTCAGAAAGCCTATGCGGACATGAGTGAAGAGCTGGAGATGGCAAAAAGTATTCAGGAAGGTCTCATGCCGGATAAACTTCCTGAAGCAATCAATCTGAAGTCATCGGCTCTGTATATGCCGGCCGGCAAAGTTGGGGGTGACCTGTACGATGTCATTATTACTCCCCAGCAGAAAATCGCGGTGCTTATATTCGATGTGTCCGGCCATGGGGTGCCTGCCGCTCTCATTGCTGCAATGGCAAAAATGCTTTTCATGCACTATATCGACCAGACGGAATCTCCAGCAGAGGTGTTCTCGGAAGTCAATAAGCGTATGTGCAGGTTTGTCAAAAGTGATCATTATTTGACTGCCTTCCTGGGGATAATAAGTCCGGTGGAGAATACCATGGTGTACTCCAAGGCCGGACACGTACCACCATTGATCTACCACTGCCGCACCAGCGAAGTCACCACACTCAAATCCCGTGGTTTTTTTATTGGTCATTCGGCGCTGGAAGATATCGCTGAGTACTCAGACGAACAGGTGATGCTCGATCCGGGAGACAAACTGCTTTTTTATACCGATGGTCTTACCGAAGGAGCCAATCCGCAGGGTGCAATGTATGGGATTGCACGGCTTTACGAAGGTCTCAAAAAGTACGGTTCGCTCGGTCTGTCTTCGCTTCTTAGAAGAATCCTGCGTGACCAGACTGAATTCAGGGCCGGCTGCCCGCTGCGGGATGACTTTACCATTCTGTGTATCGAGACAGGCAGTCCTGAAGAGTTTCTGAAAGAATCCGGTTTTTCTCGTGAAGAAAAGCCAAGTATCCGGATTGTCCGTTCTCATAAGCAGATAGAAGAGGTCGCTTCAACCATTCTTCGTGAAATGGACCACAGCGGCTTTGCCGACAAGGATATCAAGAGAACTAAAGTATGTATATACGAAATGCTGACAAATGCGATTGAACATGGAAATGACGATGATCCTGCCAAAAAGGTGATAGTCGTGTACAAGGTCTCTCCGGAGAAAGCCATGGTGAGTGTGGTTGATGAGGGCAAAGGGTTTGATTACAAGGAAATACCCGATCCTTTGTTACCCGAAAACATCATGAAGGATCACGGCAGGGGCCTGTTTATTATCACCCGGTACATGGATGAAGTAATTTTCAACGAAAAGGGCAACCGCATACTGGCGGTGAAATATCATGACCAAGGGAAGTAGGATATGGAATTAGTTGCCCGTGAAAAAGACGGTGTTCTTTACCTTTCATTTATAGGTCAGTTCTGGGAACGCGAAGACGTACGTGAGGTACAGAGTTTCTTCTCTACCAATACCGGAGAAACCAAACGGGTGGTCGTGGTAAATCTCGAACGCCTTACGTTTATCGGCAGCATTGGTCTGGGAGCGATAATGAATCTGTATTCTCAGCTCAAAGAGGAAGAATGCCGTTTAATACTGTTTCGACCAAATGGAAGTGTCAAGGAATCGATGGAACTTGCGGGCTTCCCCACCATTGTGCCTGTAGTGTACGACTCTGAAGAGCTCGAGCGGTCACTTGCTCCCCAAGCTTAGAGGCTGGTTGCACAACTCTTGGATGCAGCAGGCTTCTCAGGCGTGTTCGGGCCGGAGCATCAGGGAACCGCGGTGGTCGCAGTTGGCAGCTTCTGTGTCCCGCATATGAAGTTGTTCAGGATGGCCTTTAGAATACCCTGATTTGCTGTTGAACAGCGCGGATTACCTTCGGCCCCGAAATCTCTTCGCGCACTACAAAGAACCTTTCTCCAATTTTGAACACACTTCCGGGCATCGCCATGTGCTCGATTTTCACAAATGCTTCATCATGTGCTCGCATTTTTGACTCGATCAGCTTCTTACGTTCTTCGAGTTGTTTCATCTGCTGATAGTAACGGGAAATCGAGTTTTTCAGTTTTGAATAAAGGAACTCTTCTTTCGGGGGAAGTTTCTTCTTGATGGCCAGGAGGTGTTTGAACTTGCCTGCGGAATCAGCCAGTTTCTTGAGATTGCCGCTTACTTCTCCGAGAAGCTGATCTGTTTTCTTCAGCTCTTCGATGAGCGTGAAATCCAATCCGACTTCGAGCACCGTGCGTATCTGACTGGCATTGCCGACCGTGTAAACGGTTATGGAATCACGGGCCACCAGAGTTCCGCCCGCCACCGAAAGAGGCTTTCCATGGACGGTAATCGTTTTGCGGGCGTGGATGGTTGCATTCAGGGATTCCTTGGCGATTACAACATTCTCCCGTGACCGAACGGTCTGGTTTTTGAGAAATCCGACATTTACATTTCCTTTTGCATCGATCGATCCTTTTCCCTGTCCCAGAAAGCCATGCTTGCAGAGGACATTCCCTCCGACGGTAACCTGGGAATCTTCCACGGTTCCGGTGACTTCTAAATCTCCCCCGCACTCGACGTCGAACCCGGACTTGACATCCCCCTGCACGGTTACCGACTTGGCATACTTGACGTTTCCGGTAGAGAAGTCCACGTGGCCTTTCACCACAAAGCCCTCGCTGACCTCAACACTCTTGCCGTCGTATCGTACGTTCCCTTCAGTCGAAGCGATCATGATCGAGGCGTCTTCGGGGTTTTCTGCTGTATTCTCACCAAAAGGTAAAACTGCTTCGATGCCGTCTTTGGCGGGAATCTTCTGACCGGCAATATCGGTTCCGGGTGTTCCCTTAGTGGGCGGATGAAGTTTTGCCAGATGGTCGCCTTCAGAAACGGAGTGAACGATGCTTAGATTTTTGAAATCGACGCTTCCATCGGCATTGCTTTTTGGCTGAAGCGTGTATTCGGTATTGAAGCAAAACTCTACATGGCCATTTTCCCCGGGAGTTGGGGGTTCTCCCTCTGCAATTCGGACCGGTTCTGCCGGGCATTCTCCGGCAGCCATACTTGAAAACAACTGTCGAAGAGCGTCCTTTTTGATGCCATGGTTGACCGAGTTTGCCGTCAGCAGCGTATCCACTTCCCTTGGGTCAGGGAGCCTTCCATCGGGACCGGGGGGGTGGATAATCAAGTCGGCATGCATTCGGTCGTTACTTACCGTGAGTTCAGGCTGAGCATCGAAATTCAATTCGATGATCCCGGCCCGGCCATTATGCAGGAAAACCAGCCCCTTCTTCTCTGCTTTTGCGCTGCGGCCATCAAAGGATGTCTGCAGGTTGGGTTCGAATTCCAGAGGTGCAGGTTCCCTCTGTTTATTGGTAATTAGTTCACCGGTTACTTTTTTCCCGGGGACGGGCGGAGTGTCCGGCTGGCGCTCAGCGACGATGTCTCCCGGTTTTGCTATGGCGCTCTCGTCTGCGAATTCCTGAATCTGCCAGAAGTGACTTGCTTTTCGCACCTTTGCCAGGATTGCCTCATCGGTTATGCACGGCACCAGGAAGTCGAATTCGCCCTGCTTTCCGGGGATTGCAGCACTACCTCGAGCAATATTGTCCATAGAGAGCATGCGTTTTGTTTCGTTCCACTTTCGAACGGTCGTGGAAATCACATGTTCATCGACCCCGTGTGTTACGCCCGCTTGCTCCAGTGCTTCCATGACCTCCTGGGCACTTACTTCATTGTTGGGACCTTCGAGTGGTTCGATTCGAAGCGATGCCGACATGCCGTCATCGGAAATAGTGACTTTTATCACCGGTCCCTGGCGTTCCCGGGCAGGCTCTGACTGTTCATCCTGTTCCTGGTCATCAGATTCCTCGGTGAGAAATTCCTCTGCTTCCTGCGTAATTTCATCCGAATAGTCCTCTGAGGGGGGCTCAGCCGTGGCTTCCGCTTCTTCATCCCCAATCACCTGAACGTATTCGATATGCCGTTTGCGGAGCATTTCGATCAACTTTTCGCTGAGTTCATGGGATGCATTAACCAGGACTGCGCCATTTGGAAGAATCACGTCATCGGCAAGCATCATTCCAGGCTTCAGATCATCGATTGGGACCAGCACTGCAATGCCTTCCTTTGTGAGGCAACATCGGCAAATTCGCTATTTCTCGGGGTGACGGAATTAACCCGGGGCGGACCTTAAAGTACTTTTATAGTGGCGCAGCTGCCCATGAGTTCGTGGCGCCGTATGGAGGCCATAACGAGACACTCTGTTATCCTTCTCCATGAAGACTGGATCTGACGGTTCGAGATCCGCTGAATTCCTGCCCATGTCTATGCTATAGTTGGCGGCAACAATTGGTCAAGAGGTTTCATGATACCCCCTAATTACCCTATTGTCGCTGTAGGGTTTCCTATTGCCATTTCTGGAGTGTACGACTACCGGATCCCAGATACGCTCATGGGGCGTATTCGACCGGGCACGCCGGTGCTGGTCGAAATCCGTAACCGAAAACTATGGGGGGTAGCGGTACGCCTGAAAGAAAAATCCGAATATGATTCTCTCAAGCCGGTCTTGGAAGTCAATGCAGAGCGGTGGACCGAGGCGAGCGAAGGTTTGGTGAAGCTCTATGAATGGATGGCCGCCTACTACCAGTGCGGAATGGGTGCTGTTTTCAAGCCGTTCGTGCGCAAGAGCCTGCTTGGTTCAAAAGAAAAGAGGATGGTTGCCTATCATCCTGCAGATTCATCTGAAATGAAGTTAACCGTGAAACAGAGTGAAGCCATCGAGAGAATCCGCGCAGGTGGACAGGAAAACTACACCACCGCGGAGCTTCAGGCGGAATTCGGGATTTCACGCAATATGGCCGAAACGCTCTGCCGGAAGGGCTTACTCACAAAGGGGCATCGAATCGTGGCGCGTGATACCGCGGAAATGGAGCAAGCCGCGGATCTGCAGGAATACGAGCTGACCGATGAACAGAAAGCAGCCGTTGAGGAAATCGATTCGTATGCCGAGAACCCTGAAAAGCCGTTTCTCCTTCATGGGATTACCGGGAGTGGAAAAACCCTGGTATACATAGAGCTGGTGCGAAGGTGTTTGCAGAGAGGTAAAGGGGTGATAGTACTGGTGCCGGAGATCTCGTTAACGCCGCAGACGGTTTGGCGGTTCAAGACGGGAATAGGCAACGAAGTAACAGTGCTTCACAGCCGAATGTCAGGCGGGGAACGAAGAGACAGTCTGGACCGTTTGGTCAAGGGGGAGAAGAAAGTAGTTATAGGTGCACGAAGTGCGGTGCTTGCGCCAATGGAAAATGTGGGGTTGATCATAGTTGATGAAGAGCACGATGGCAGTTACAAGCAGAGTGAAATAGATCCCCGGTATAACGCCCGGGACGTAGCGGTAATGCGGGGGAGTCTGGGAAAAGCGCTGGTGGTGCTTGGCAGCGCCACGCCGAGCCTCGAGAGCTACTACAATGCCCAACAGGGGAAATACCGGCTTCTTACATTGCAGAGCCGGTTCGGAGGAGCTGTCCTTCCGACGGTCGAAATCGCCGATATGGCCCGGGAGCACCGGGAGAAGAACTGGACTCCACTCTCACGGCTTTTGCGAAAGCGCATTTCTGAGGTGCTGGAGATGAAACGGCAGTGCGTGCTGCTTTTGAATCGTCGGGGGTTTTCTTCCTCACTTATATGTAAAGACTGCGGACACACCCACGAGTGCCCGTTCTGCTCGGTTAAACTCACCTTTCATCGTACAGATATCCGCCTGAAGTGTCACCAGTGTGGATATGAACAATCTGCCCCCGATAAATGCCCCGAATGCAGGGGTGAGCAGATCAAGTATCAGGGGACGGGTATTCAGAAGGCAGAAGAGATTCTGAACCGTGAGTTCCCGGGCATCCGGGTGCTTCGGATGGATCAGGATTCGACCAGGCGCAAGGGCGCACATGTCTCACTCCTCGATAGCTTCGCCTCCTATGAAGCCGACATTCTGCTGGGGACCCAGATGGTAGCCAAGGGGCTTGACTTTCCGGGGGTAACTCTGGTGGGAGTGTTGAATGCCGATATCGGTCTGGGCTTGCCGGATTTCCGCGCTGCCGAACGAACGTTTCAGCTTCTCACGCAGGTAGCTGGGCGAGCCGGACGGGGAGAGAACCCGGGAAAAGTGGTCATTCAGACCTATTTTCCCGAAGAAAACGCCATCCTGTGCGCGCAGGGACATGATTACCTTTCTTTTTCGCAAAGCGAACTGGAAGCACGCCAGGCATTGGGGTATCCCCCGTATGGCAGAGTCGTTCGCCTGGTCTCTGAAAGCACTAAGGAGAATGCGGCACTGGCGGTTTTAAACGATATTGCCGGTCTTGTGCATGATATAAACCCTCAAGTAGCCATATTAGGGCCGGCTCCCGCAGCAATCGCAAAAATCAGTTCTCAGTACCGGTTTTCACTGGTGCTGAAATCCGCACGGGCGGCAGTGCTGCAACGGACACTTTTTTCCGCCCGGTCCAGGTTTCCACGCATTCCGCGCTCGGTGAAATTGACAATCGATGTCGATCCGGTAAGTATGCTATGAACGTCAGCGCAAATGCACCCAGACACTACTCGGGAAGCAATGCAGTTCCGGGTCTCCGAACCAGACCGCCCCAGCGCTGCTATCCCGGCTGGAGAGGTGACCGAACGTGAGAAGGGTCGGGGCATTAGGCTTTCTGGTGTTCAAGCTGGCCGTAACCGGGCTGTTTGTTTACATCGCAAACCGAAGTCTCCACGAGACGGATCTCTCGCTGGTACTCGGACGCATGCGGATGTCATCGGTGGTCGTGGTTGTGATACTCGGCCTTCTGGGGGTTATCATACACACTCATCGATGGCGATTGGTTCTTCGCGCTCGTGAGACCGATGTCTCGTTTGGAGCAGCACTAAAAACGTTCCTGTGGGGGAACGCGCTTGCCTTTGTCACACCTGCACGAATCGGAGAACTCGCCCGCGGGCTCGAGTTAACCGAGGAAAAAGCTTCGACAGCTCTGTCGGTAGCGGTCGACAAAGTCTTTGTGGTTGGAGCAACTCTGTTGTTTGGCTCCGTTGCGACGGTCCTGTACTTTTCCGACGCAGGCGCGCTGGGTGGTATTCAACGATTTTTCCCCCCGATCCAGTTTGTTTCTGCCGGCTTGTTCCTTCTGCTGTTCTCTTTTCATCCTGCCGGAATCCGTGGTCGGCTTTTCCCCTTTGCCCGGCGCCTGGTGAAGTGGTGGCACGCTTTTCCCGGCATACACTGTGCTACCGGACGGCAGGTGTTTCTATGGTCGATGATGGCCCATCTGGTTTTGATTGTTCAGACCGCTATCGCTTTGGACATGTTTGGAAACGCCGGCTTTCTTCCTGGAATCAAAACTGCGACCCTCGCATACAGTTTTATGGTGTTTTTCCCTTTTTCGATAGCGAATATGGGAGTTCGGGAGTATGCGTTTTCACTGTTTCTGTCGGGATCTTCGTCGATATCTTCCAGTGAAGTTGCGGCCATTTGTCTTGGTGCATCAGGAGCGATTATGCTTGTCAATATGCTTTTACCTGCAGTAGCGGGTGTTCTGTGGGAACTGATCGACGGAAGGTGGAACTGAAAAGTGGCCTGGGCAGCGAACCTCCCCCAATCATCCAGAAGACAGCGGGAAAAGCTGCCATCTGATCGCCTTTTCAATCGTCGCCTTCGGGGTTGGCAGGAGGAACAGCAGAACCAGTGCACGAAAACTCCGTGCAGAAAACGAATCAAGCGGACGGTCGTACTCCTTTCCTTTGAAAATACGTACGCCTCCGCCGGAGGCCTGGCCACGGTGATCCGCTATCTCCCTGCAGCGCTCCAGGGCATCGGCGAAAGAATCGTTTTCATTAGTCCGTTTCACAAGAACATTGGCTCCACGAGAGATGCTCGACGAGGCGGTCGCTTTTCGTGTGTATTTCATCGGTATCCGGTGAAATGTAACGACCGAGAGTTCTGGGTTACCTGCTTTGAGGACAAAACCTCGGTTTTCACTTCGTATTTCATCGCGATAGACGGATGTTTCGAATCATGCGGGTCGCCCTACGCCTATGGCGACCAGAAGCATTTGGTTCGAGATGCATTCTGTTTCAGTGCAGCAGTACCGGGTGTCTGCGCAAAACTTGGGTTCACTGAACGAATCACATTTCACGCTCACGACTGGGAAACAGCGCCCATCGTACTTGCCGCTCGGGAGGCTCAACGGCAAGGAGTACTCAAGAGATGTTCGAGCTTTGTGACTTTGCACAATTCATTCGATGCTTTTGCTGATAGAGAAGACTATTCCAGATTTCTTGGAATTGACCACCGTAGCTCTTCGATACTCCAGACGTGTTGCGGCCTTGCAAACGGGCCGGTCACAACCGTGAGTTCTCCGTTTGCGGCAGAGCTGACTAATGATCCTCTTCAGAAGGAACTTTTCGCCCCTCATCTGCAATCCGTGTTTGCAGGCAAGGGGCTGCTCGGCATCGAAAACGGCCTTTTCGGGGACCATTCGGGATGGTTCTCAGATGAAGCCTGTGCAAGGGCCAGAACGGGCGATTTGTCTCTGCTGAGCGAAGAAAAGAATGCGAATCGGAGAGCATTGATAGAACAATTAGCCGGCTCTTCGGGTGAAGATCGCATAGGTCGTATTCGATTTGGTCCTGGTCAACGCATCGTCCCGCTGTTCTTTCTTTCCGGCCGCATGGATCTGGGACAGAAAGGGTTCGACACGGTTTTCCATGCATTTAGCCGGTTACCCAAGGGCTCTGCAAAGCTGTTCTTCTGCCCTTCTCCGGGAAGCCTATCTCCGGGAGACCGTACCTGGAACGATACCTTGAGCTTTTTTGCGGAATATGCCAAAGAGCGTTCCGGTGATATCGAGATCTGGCCGTATCGCTTGCCCTTTGAACAGTACCAGGTATTCCTCAGTGGAGCGGACTACCTCCTGATGCCGTCATTTTACGAGCCTTTCGGGGCGGCCACAGAGGGGCTTATTCGCGGTACCCCCGTTGTGGCACGAGCCACCGGCGGCCTCATCCTTCAGGTCCTGCCAATAAAACAACCCCCGATGCCTTCCTTTTACGATCAGGAACTCGAAAATGTGTGGTCGGGGAATAGCAGTTCCGGGATTCTGTATCGGGAAAGCGAGAATCGAAATACCGATGCGGTACAGTGGCGACAGATCCTGAGCACACCGATTCATGCCCGTGTCGGGATTCCGCTGTATGAGCGAATGGTCGATGCCCTTGGAGAGGGGTTACAATCGGCATTTAAGCTCTATCGGAACCAGCAGGACTATCTTGGTGTGATTCTCGGCGGCAGAGAAATTGCTTCTAACTTTTCGTGGCAGAGCGCGGCTCGAAAGTATCGGAGGATATACGATTTGCTGATCTGACGACTGAGATGAAGCGTTGCTTGTTGCCTTGAATTGGGACAAATGGTATACTCATATGAACGGTACAGCGTTCTGGATTGGTAATGCATGTGGATCGCCGGGAGCGGAAAAGACAGCTTTCAGCCGTATTGAAGCGATTAAATTACGAAAGGGCACGACCGAATGAACTTTGAGATCTACTTCTATGCCTTGCTTGGATTTGTTCTGGGAAGTATTTGCATGGGTGCAGTGTGGGCAATCGCCGGAGCGGTCAAAAAGGCCGGCCGTGCCTCAGAGGAGAAAAAGAGGTTTACTGCAATGGAAGAGTTGGGGGCGGTTGTCGCCGATACAGTGAAAACTGCTCAAGCAGTAGAACAGGGGAGCGGCAGTAATACCGAACGCCAATCGCTTACATCAGTGGTCGATAAACTTGACCGACTGGTCCATGAGAAAACCCCACTACTCGAGATGTATTATGTGAAGTATCTCGAAGCTATCATCCGAGAATCGCGCAAAGTTATTGACATGGGGACAGCTCGTCCAGTTTTTTCTTCCGAAGGCATGCTTGGTTCCAGAAAAATGACGATGACCGACTCTGCAGACGTGTATCAGGAGGACGCTGCTGAACTACAACTGAAAGAGGTGCAGGAGCGAAAAACTCGAGAGGAACAGGAGCGCCAGGCTCGAGAAGAACAGGAGCGCCAGGCTCGAGAAGAGCAGGAGCGCCAGGCTCGAGAAGAGCAGGAGCGCCAGGCTCGAGAGGAACAGGAGCGCCAGGCTCGAGAAGAACAGGAGCGCCAGGCTCGAGAAGAACAGG
>JBEPYC010000025.1:0-8350 GCA_041641555.1 Chitinivibrionales bacterium
ATTCGGGCAGCATGGCGAGATCGATTCGGTGAAGTTGATTACCGATCGGGATACCGGGCGTTCCAAAGGATTCGGCTTTGTTGAAATGCCGAACTCCGAGCAGGCTCAGAGCGCGATTGCGCAGCTGAACGGAAGCGATCTCAAGGGAAGAAATCTGACAGTTAATGAAGCTCGGCCGCGTGAAGACCGCCCTAGTCGAGGTGGCGGCGGAGGTGGTGGGTTTCATGGTGGAAACCGCTGGTAACCGCTGGTAACCGCTTCTCATTCAGAATTTTTGAAAGGGCATTGGAGAATATCCATGCTCTTTTTTTTGGCCAGGGCTATCTTATTAGACAATGACCGCCCCCGGCCAGGTATAGGAGGTTTGTTTTGAAACAGGTGAACCAGAGGCGTAAGGGCTACCGTCCACTTCTTGCACTAACGGTTTTTCTAACCTTGTTCGGCAGCATTTTTTTGGGATTTTCTCTGCTGCCCAATTCGTTTGTGCAGTCGATGGATTCGGGAATTGCGCCTATGGCTGCGATAATGCCGTTCTTTTTCGCAGGCGTCGTTTGTAACGTCAGAAAGCGCTTTTTCACCATCGAATCGTGATAGACTCCAGGGCAGCAGAGCTTTGGGCGTAGCTTTTTGGCATGGTTTATGCTATTTTTCTCTCCTCTCCGGTTATTCTTCTGTTCACTTATCATTCTCAATGAGGAGGGAAAGTTATGAGAAAAGCACTCTTTGCCGTTTTGCTTGTTGCCTGGACCGCGAGTGCAAACGAAGTGGGAATCAGCAGCCAGGGTTTGGAGTTGACCTTTTTCGGTCTGAATACGCTTAAACTTCAGTTGGTCGGTAGGCTTGGGGTTGATGCAAACTTCGATAACGACAATGTCGCAGTACCTACCCAGTTCAGAGCAAGTGCCCGGTGGCTTCGGTTGGGTTCAGCGGATCTGACGCTCAATTTTCTCTCGGGTTTCTACCTGGAGGGTGATCTGGCGGATGATAATAACGCGATCCAGCAAATGGGAGTTACTATAGTAGAGTTTGAACCGGTTATTGAATTGACTACAAAGTTCAATGTTTTTGCCAACGCTACACTGGCCTCGTTCGACACTGAAAGTGAGGAATTGCATCTCGGTGTTTTCTCGACGGTTCCCAGCTATCGCCTCGGACTCCGCGCTGAGTTGTAGATTAATCTGAATGACCATGGTGCGTGCCGGAAAAATACAGAGAAACGCGATGAGACAAACATTGCTCCTGGCTGTACTGACTATGGCGTCTGCTGCCTTCGGGGGAGGTTTTCAAACCCGCGTGCAGCCTATCAAAGCGGGAATGTCGGTTTGCTATGCAGTGGAGGGTGATACCTCGATCTGTCTTATTGATGCCGGCTCGCCGGGCAAGGAAAAGAAGATACTGAGGGCTTGTCGCAGGTTCAGCGACAAGCCTCTTACTCTCATACTCATTACCCACGCTCATTTCGATCACTACGGCAGCGCCGCGGCACTTCGCGAACTCACCGGTGCACGTATCGCTATTCATCAGGATGATGCTCAGGCAATGGCCAAAGGGAGGACGCCGATCGATTCGGTGCGTGGATGGGGACGGTTAGGAAAGCCGCTACTCCCACTGGCCGAATGGGTTCTCAAGCCGCAGCCGACCCGGGCCGATCTGTTTCTTCATCACGGAATGAGGCGTCATGCACGTGGGTTTCCCGCGCGAATCTATCATACGCCGGGGCATACGCGTGGATCTGTCTGCATCCTGTTTGATGGAGGCTTCTTATTTGTGAGTGATCTCCTTGTTTCCCGGCCAAAGCGGGGACCGCAATCCTACTATGCCTGGTCCTGGGAACAGATTGACGTGAGTGTCAGACGTATGCAGAAACTTGAGCCGATCAAGGTTTTCTCCGGGCATTCATATAAACCAATGTCGCCGGAAGACTTTTTGTCTGTGCAGACTGATTAGCTCTCAAGCATTCTCCGCATGAAGTCCTCTGACGCTGAAGGTATTGTATATTCTCTTTCCGTTGGATTGATAGAACTTACATAGAAAGGACGTGTTTACATGGCTGAGATCGATGAATTGACGGTTAACTACGAAGAGGACGGAGTGCAGGTAGTAGAGGAACTTGATAAACGCATTCTTTCTAAAGGCGCCTGGACTACAATTCTCTTTAAGTATCGCCAGTGGGAACGGGCGAAAAACGATTATGGTCCTCCCAAATACTCGATTCGCCGCTACCAGAAATACGGCGACGCGTATCGCCAGAAATCCAAGTTCAACATTTCCAGTAACGATCAGGCGCAGAAAATTATCGATGCCCTCGGGGAATGGATTAAGGATAGTTAGATCGGTCGGAGGAGATCGCATTGTGGATCCGGGTGAGATCGTTTCTGTTGTAAAGAGGTATGAGCAAGCTGCCAATACCGGTGATGTCGCTCTCTACCGGGAGGTGCTTGCACTCGATGATCCCCGGTTTTCGGAGATCGAGGACCACATCGAACGTCCGTTCGGAGTCGAGACCGTGAATGAAGTTCTCACCTGGATCGAGCAGAATCCCGATTTCGAATATACCACTACATACTCCGACATCACTGCCCACTTTCTCCACGACTCCTGCGCGTATGCTACGGGAATGAACAAATGGTGCAGTCCTCATGGGCAGGGACGCGGGCGCTTCACATTTATTCTTGTGAAGACCCCAAAAGGCTGGAGAATTCTCCACGGGCACTGGTCCGCGATTCGTCCTGAAAGCTCCTGACGGCCTTTTCCCGGCTGCAGTATGCACCGGCGAAGAACAACTAGAGATGTCTATGCCCGGAGCCGGTCGTATTCGCATTCAGGGGAGATGAGCCGGCAGCAGAAAGCTAACCCGGCTCGACAGGCGCCCCGGCGTGCCCGTTTTTTGCTATATTGGTAAAAAGGAGCAAAAGGGAGGAAATGTGGATATGCAGCTGCGCAAAATACCGGCATCGTTTCTCGTAGGAAGTTCTGTTTTTTTACTCCTCTGGCCAATAGTATTCGCGCCGCTGGCAATGGAGGTTCCCGGTATGGCGGAATCGATCCGTTCATTCCGCGGTGCGTCGCTTTTTCTCACTGCCGCGTTCCTCTTTTTTCTGGTCTTTATGCTTTCTAAACACCGCCGTGAATTCGACAAAGGCACCATAATTTCCTACGTCGTAGCTATTGCCTTCTCGACCGGATCGGTAGTGTTGCAGCGCTGGGCGTTTCTGAGCGGGTCATAGTCCCAATTTGGAACGGGCCTGTTTTCGAATGGTCTGCTTGGAATTCTCGAAATCGCTCCATGGATCAATGCCCTTCTCAAGTCGTGATACGACATTGGTAACGTTGAAATAGTCGGGCGCTGAGAGGTCGTTTAGTTCGTTCCATTCCAAAGGTACTGAAACGGTTGCTCCTTTTCTGGCGCGAGTGGAGTAAGGCGCCACGGTCGTATGCCCCCGCGAATTTCTTACGTAATCGAGAAAGATTTTTCCCGGTCGCCGGGCCTTGGCCATCGTCGCCACAAATTTCCGGGGATGTTCGCGAGCCATTTTCGTGGCTACTGCGCGGGAGAATTCTTTCACTTCGTCCCACCCCAGCGACCGGACCAGCGGGACCACAACATGTAATCCCTTTCCACCCGAGCTTTTTACAAACGATTCGATGCCGAGATCGTGCAGTTGCTCGCGAACCATGAAGGCACCCTCGACGATCTGAGGCACTTCCACGCCCGGGCCAGGATCCAGATCGAACACCATCATGTCCGGCCGCTCAATGCGATCATCACGGGCATTCCAGGTATGCAGCTCCAAACATGAGATCTGCACCAGGGCCAGAAGGCTTTCTGCCGAATCGATCACAGCATATTCCCGTTTTTCGGATTTTTCCTGTATCGGAATCGTCCTGACTTCCGGTGGCGCCTGATCAGCCAGATGCTTCTGGAAGAAACACTGCTTATGCCGTCCGTCGGGACAGCGAACCAGAGCCAGCGGCCGCCGTTTGACCAGGGGTATCATGAGATCGGAGGCGAGTTTGTAATAATCGATCAGGGCTCTTTTGGTAACTCCCTGCTCGGGAAACAGAACTTTGTCCGGATGGGTCAGTTTGGGCATGGTCATTTTTCTGCGTGATGATTCTTTTCTGAGAGCGGTTTTCCGTGGAGAATGGTTTGCTGCAGCCGACTGTGGAAATTCTTTCCTCGCAGTAATGTCGGTTTCCCGGCCCACCTGCAAGGCATCCTTATCCTGACGAAGGCCCTTGAATGAGGGTTGTCGCAACCGGTCGGTGTCGGTCCAGCCCCGGAATTCGATTTCAGCAACCGCAGTTGGTTTCACCCAGTGAACGTTTCGAGTCTCGTCGACCAGGGTCGCGAACGGAGACGTTTCCTGTTGGAGCTTCTGAAGTGTCGCGGCAACTCGATCGATCGTCGATTCGGTAAACCCGGTGCCCACCTTACCACAATACAAGAGTTTTCCTTCGCTGTTATAGTAGCCCAGAAGCAGGGCGCCGAACCGGGAGCGGCTCCCCGATGGTTCAGAAAAGCCGCCGACAACAAATTCCTGACGATGCGCGCATTTGATCTTCAGCCAGTCACGGCTTCGACCCTGGTAGTACCGAGCGGTGCGGCGTTTTGAGACAATCCCCTCCAGACCAAGCTTGCAGGCGTGTTCGTATATCACCTGCCCTTCGGACTCGATATGGTCGCCGTAGCGGATTCGATCATGGTTTGCGTAGACGATAGAAAGAAGGTTCTTGAGTGTTTCTTTGCGTTCCTGAAGAGTAACGCCCTGAATGTCAACCCCGTTGAAGTACAGCAAATCGAATACAAAGTACACGAGTTGACCTGATTTGACACCCGAAAGGACGTTTTGCAGTGCCTGGAAATCAGTTCGGCCATCGGGAGATTGTACCGCCACTTCACCATCGAGTATGATCCTGTTTCCTTTGAGCGGCTGCAGGTCGTTGGCCACTGCTGCAAAACGTTCGGTCCAGTCTTTACCGTTGCGCGTGGCCAGCCGCACCTCTTCTCTGTCGATTGACGCGATAATCCGGTAGCCATCGTACTTGATTTCATGGATCCAGTGCGATCCCGAGGGGGCAGAATTGGACAGCGCAGCTTTCTGGGGAAGGATAATCCGAGGCATTTTGGCTTCGGTAGCGCCATCCAGATCATGCACCCGGTTCTGGATCGAATGGAAATCCGTTTCCTGGGCCATCCCTGGATCGGCACCCTGAGTAATTTCTTCCATGCTACGTCCAGTAGAGATACTCCGTGCATTCGACTCGGCGGGTACTGCTTGTCCCGAGCTGGCCTGCGCATCGTGCTTTTTTATGAGCAACCAGCTTTCCTTGTCCCCGTTGGAGCTGCCCATCCGGGCAAGGGTCCATGCCCCATGAAGACGTTCTCCGTGAAGTATGAAACTGAGGTGTCCTTTGCGGTAGTCCCGCTGAGGGTCGCCCAATGGCTCCCACCATCCTCGGTCCCACAGAAGGACTGTTCCGCCTCCGTACTGTCCTTTGGGAATCGTTCCTTCGAAGGAACCATAGTCCACGGGATGATCTTCGACATGCATGGCGAGTCGCTTGTCTGAGGGATCGAGGCTGGGTCCTTTAGGGACCGCCCAGCTTTTGAGAACGCCATCGAGTTCCAGACGGAAATCATAATGCAGCCGGGTCGCTGCATGTTTCTGTACAACGAAACTCAGTTTTTCCTTGCGGTCACCGCCGTGGGTACCTTCGGGCTCGGCTGTCTTTGAGAAATCCCGCTTGCGGCTATACTCTTTAAGGGTGTTTGGCATGGGGCAGTTTCTCGTGTTTTGTAATGAACTTCTTTTCTGGTGAGAGACCGCGTTTTTATCCGGTCGCCTTTTTCCGGGGTTTTCGCGGTTTCTCCTTGTTCTTTTCTTTACCCTTGCCGGCCTTTTCCAGACTCTGTTTGAGTACTTCGGTCATATCGAGTACCTTCCCTTGCTGGACCTCGGGCTCTTGGGGAGTCGGTGCACGAGCGGCTTCACCCTTGGCAGCCTTTTCTTCAATCCACTTCTGCAGGCGTTCGCGAAATTCATCGTGGTACTTATCGGGCTGCCAATCGGTTTGCATGTTCTCGATCAACTGCTTTGCCATGGTGAGTTCCCGGTCCTTGACCGAATACTCTTCGAGGCTGTCCGAAGGGAACTCATATTCTGATGTCGGACGTAGTTCCTGGGGAAAGCGGATGATATCCAGAACAAGGGCCCGGTCTTCAGGAAGAAGCACGGCCAGATGCTCCTTCGTTCGGATCATCACCCGGGCAATCCCCACAGTTCCAGTTTCATGGAGCGCCCGGCGAAGAAGCACGTAGCCTTTCTCCCCCCCTTTGCCGGGAACAAGGTAGTAGGGCTTATCGAAATAGACATAATCGATTGCCTTCTTCTCCACGAAATCTTCAATTTCGATTGTGTGGCTCGTTTTGGGCGCGGCCTGCTCGAAATCTTTCTGATCGATAATGACATAGTTTCCTGTGCTGTGGTCGTACTCATAGGCTTTTACGAGTTCGTTCCAGGGCACTTCTTCGCCGGTGACTTCATTCACCCGGGAATACCGCACACGCGCCTTGTTTCTGCTGTCGAGCATGTGGAATTTCAGTTCTGTTCTGCTCTCGGCCGTATATAACTCGATCGGCACATTTACCAGACCGAATGTCACCATTCCCTTCCATATTGCACGCGGCATAGTTCCAAACTCTCCTCTTGAATTCTTCGCGGTCTCTAAAGGGAGCTGATGCAAGAAATATGCCGATACTCTGGTTCGGACGCTTCTCGTCTTTTCATTGTGGGGTTATTGCGAAGCGGGAAAATGTCGGATCCTTCTCGCGAACCACCCTTCCATTCTTCGAGCAGACTCAGAGCGAACGGCCGTATATAGCGAAAGATTTCATGCAGGGGTTTTTCCCCGTTCGTACTCAGCAACGATGAACCACGCAACACTAACGACAAGATGCAGGAGGAGAAGTACCTGTATCATGGGGCGAGGGCCGCGGGCATGAGACGGGGAGGACCGGTGGAACACAGGATTTTTCCTGCGGGGATCCAAACAGTGGTGATTGCCGGGCGATTCTGCCCCGGCTCAGTGACCGGCTGTGCAGGATGCCCTCTACGGGGAGAAAGGTGTGTTTCCTGTGCAGCCGTTTTACATCAGCCGAAGTCCCTGGGGTAATGCCTCCCCGAAAGCTTCATCCGCTTCGTTTTCATCGAGACGTCCGGCAGTGTCGATAAGCTCGATCAGGTGGGGGGCGGCCGAATGGGTGGTAAGAAAGGAGCGGACTGCATCGCGGAGCGTGTCGGAAACATCCCGGTACCGATCATCGGTCTTACGCGCCATTTGGGTGATGGCAAAGAATACCGGCTGCGATGGGGCGGCGAACGAAAGAACTCGCTCGATCCAGTTTTCGGTGCGATCCAGCGGAATCATTGTGTTGAGTGGCCCGTACAGAGGAGAGCGGGCTGCGATGCGTCCTACTGCCCATACAAGTGCGCTGGTCAGTTTATGTCCCGTTTCCGCGGCTTTGAGCGCAGTTTCTCCAATCTCTGTTTTCATCTCGACTGAGAGACGTTCACAGGAACCGAGGAGTCGCCATACTTCTGCGGACTCGTGAAGGCCCAGTTTCTGGCCGGTGAACCCGGCTTTTTTCTTTCCGGAGCTTTTTTTCTGTGGTTTCTCGAAATACGACCTGGCGGAGGCAAGAAGTGGCTGGGCCAAAGCCTGTTGTTGTCCGGCATTCAGTCCGCCGGCGATACGGCGCCACAATATCCACCACTCCGAGCGGCACCCTTGGTTTCGTGGATGCGACAGCTGCTGCTGCCAGAGTTTCCAGGTTTCCTTTACCCGCCAGTCATCGAGAGGATATCCCATCCCTGGTCGAAGACAGTAGCCGACCATGTTGAGCCACTGAAGTTCGTGAGGGGGATCGATTCCCCGAGCGGACTTTTTCTCCAGGAGTGTTTCCCAGAGGGCTCGAAGAAGCGAAGGTGGCCACTGATCGCGCTTGAGCTCGATAACGTTTTCCAGCTGTTTTGCCGTCGAGGCCGGGGCTATCCTGTCCTGGCGTTTGGTGTCGAAAACCCTGGCGATAATATCCCGGCAGCCATCGATCGTCTCCTGCTCTACGTTTACTCCCTGCGGTGTGGGCGGGGTATCGGGAGATTGTGCTCCAGGTGTCGCCCGAACATCGAAATGAAGCTGCCAGCTACGGTTGCCTTCCGTCTCGCTGCACCACAGCTCCATGGTCCCGATCGGAGTGAGACGTGAATGGAGCTGGACAAGTACGGTTTCTACCGCCGACTTTTTTCCCGAACGCAGAACCGTGCGCATGGGAGGAAGTGCCGAGAGT
>JBEPYC010000025.1:8360-19694 GCA_041641555.1 Chitinivibrionales bacterium
CTTCTCCCGGTTCATCGATCGTGCGAACGCTTGAGGTATACAGAGGAAACTCCACCGGCCGACGGATGAGCAGGCGCATCGGACGCCCTGACAGGTTGACCGTTTCACCTTCGTGAAGACCCGCGGGCACGATACAAACTGCATGCGGCTGTTCACTCCACTCGGCTTCGACACCAATATAGTAGGAGCGGGGAAGGCCGGCGGTGATGCGTACGCCGAGACCACGCTTGACAAGGCCAAAGTAGGCCGCACCACGGGCGACTGCCAATTCAGGCCGGGTGTTTTGGAGAACGTGCGGCTCCCAGGTATCGGTTCCCGCAAACCAGCCGGTAAGCACCTCCAGGAACCGTCTCTTGATATTAGGTGAAGACAGCACACCGCCATTGAGAAGAACCACATCGGGCCGAACCGAGCGCAATGCGCCCTGGCTTGCTTCGCCTCGGTAGTGGGCACGCAAGAACTGGGACAGATAACGGGTGATTCCCGGGTCCGGTGCATAGGGGAGCCCGAATTCCTGAAACCCTGACTGACGTTTCTCCGGGCGGGCATCAGCGGCAACTTTCGGGAGAAAACCATCGAGCAGAAGATCCCAGGCTTCATCGCGGGTGATAGTTATCTGAAGAGCACCGCCGATTAGCTTTGTTCCCCGGCCAAGGGCCGTCACCGTCAGTTCATCGGGCGGATTGTCTCCCAGGAGTACTTCTTTAGCATGTTGGCAACTCCGCACCAGTGCGCTAAATTGATCGGCTGGAATCTTTTTTCCACCGCCCACTTTCTGCTCGGCATGGTAGGCAAGTGCCAAATCGAGATTATCGCCCCCGAGAATGAGATGGTCGCCCACTGCAATACGGTGGAACTGAGGACCATTATCTCCCTGTCGGACCTCGATAAGGGTAAAGTCAGTGGTACCACCACCGACATCGGCGACCAGAATGGTCTGTCCGGCGGTGACCCGATCTGCCCAGTCATCGGGGTGTGAGCTGATCCAGGAGTAAAACGCTGCCTGCGGCTCTTCCAGAAGCGTAATGTCGCCGTAGCCGGCGCATTTAGCCGCTGCTACGGTCAATTCCCGCGCGACTTCGTCAAAGCTCGCCGGGACGGTGATCGTGACATCCTGCTGGTCCAACGGGAAATCGGGATGCGCCTGATTCCAGGCAAGAAGAACATGACGCAGGTATCGGGCGGTGACATCGACCGGCGACAACCGTTCGACATCGGCCGATGCATGCCAGGGAAGAATAGGTGCTTCGCGATCGACTCCTGCATGGGAAAGCCAGCTCTTTGCCGAGGTGATCAGCCTTCCGGGAGTGCGGGCGCCATGTTCCCGGGCAAACACTCCGACAAAATGGGGTGATTCCTTCTCGGACCATGGCAATCGCAGACCACCTTCGGGGAATTCACCCGGGGCCGCTTCGTAATGAAACGAAGGAAGGACATCGCGGCGCTCCGTTTGACCCGCACCGGTAAGCTGAGTGACCGGGAAATCAGTGACTTTCGGATGCGTCTTCTGGGTATCGACATACGCCACCGCACTGTTGGTGGTGCCAAGGTCAATACCGACGATAAATCTACTCGGTCCCTGTTGTTCTTCCTGGTAATCAATCATTTGATGTCTTTTCTATGCTTGCTCGTGTACCGGACGTACACTGAATTCGAGTTTCCATTTGTCATCGCTGATCGTGCTCTTACACCAGAGTTCGAAAACGCCAAGCTCGGTGATTCGAGACTGGAACTTCACCGGAACGTATCCTTCCTCGAACCGCTCTTCGGCCGGAAGCTCGGTTTGCAGCGAGTCGGACTCTTCGATTTCTTCCGAGCCCTGCCAGTACGGAAGGGTTTGTCCCGCCTGGTCTTCTTTTCGTACCGAAGAGCTGAAAAAGCGGAACTCCGCCGGTTCTCCAACGACAAGTCCGATTTCTTCGCTGGGCACATTGATTTCCGTTCCTTCTTCCATGCCGTTGGGCACGACACAGAGAAGCGACAGCGGACGGGGAATTCCGGGAACCGCAGGACCGGCAGTCTCGATGCCAACATAGTAGGAGCGGGGAACGCCTCCGCGAATGCGTACGCCTCCCTGCTGTTTGGTATAGCCGTAGTACGCGGCTCCGCGTGCGGCGGCAAAATCCAGATCAGACAATCGTTCGAGGCTGACAATCGGTTTATCACTGCTGCTCCACTGCGAAAGCGTATCAGTGATACGTTTGCGAAAGAGCGAAGACTTGAAAACACCGCCGTTGAAGAGAAGGTGAGTCGGGTGAACCGATTCCCCTGCTGCGGAGGAATGTGCCCGGAGAAAACTTGCCAGATGCTTGGTGATACCTGTGTCGGACTCAAACGGAAGCCCCAACTCCCGGAATCCTGACATGACTTTTCTCGCCGGCGCCGCATCGGGGCCGCACGGTGGAAAGAAGCCGTCGGCAAGAGCACTAACCGCAGTATCACGAGGGATCTCGGCTTTGACAGTTCCGCCGATCAGTTTTGAACCGCGTCCGAGTACCGCAACGGGATAATTCTCGGGTGGGTTATCCGAGAGAAGTGCTTCTTTGGCCCCCCGGCAGGCGTGCCAGAGCGAGACCGATTGCCAGGGATCGAGCTGGGTTCCCTTCTGCGCAAAGAGTTCGCGGGCGATGTGTGCCAGGGCAAGATCCATGTTGTCGCCGCCGACAAGAATGTGATTACCCACCGCTACGCGGTTGAGCACCATCTCCCCGTTTTCTTCGTCGATTTTCACCAGGGTAAAGTCGGTAGTTCCACCGCCGACATCACACACCAGAAGCGTATCGCCCGGAGAAATCTCCGAGCGCCACTGGTCGCCTCGCTGCGATACGTAGTTGTAAACCGCTGCCTGCGGTTCTTCGAGCAACACGGCATCTTCGGGCAACCCGCCCTTGCGCGCGGCTTCCCAGGTAAGCTCCCTCGCACTGGCATCGAAACTGGCCGGAACCGTGAGCACTACCCGCTGGTCCTTCAAAGGAGCCTCCGGGAAGCGTTGTTCCCAAGCGGCTACCAGGTGCTGAATGTACCGTGCAGAGGCATCCACCGGCGAAATCTTCGGGACTTCATCGGCAGGAGCATTCCAGGGAAGTATCGGTTCCCGACGGTCCACTTTGTTGTAGGCGAGCCACGATTTAGCCGCCGCCACCGACCGCATCGGCACATCGGCCGACTGCTTCCTTGCGGCTTCACCAACCACGAAATCTCTGCCGGAAGCCCATGGAAGATCATACGCGCCACGGCCGGCTTCCTGTTGGACTGCCGCGTAGTGAAATGACGGCAACACATTGCGCGATTCAAGCGTATCGGCCACAACAAGCTGTGGCACTTCCAGAATCTTAACCTCGATCTCTTCGGTATCCAGCGGGGCATACCCTAGCACACAATTAGTTGTCCCGAGGTCGATACCGATTGCATAACGGGCATTTTCGGATGTCATTTGAGGACCTCTACTTCCGCGGGTGCGATTATCTGTTGTGCATTCGGCGAACCGCTCCACTGAGGAACTTCGTACTTAGTAGCACGCCATCCGGTGTGCTTGATCGTGCCCGATGCCGCTGCAGTTCCGCCGACTTCTCCTACCAGGCGGTATTCTTCGGCATTGAACCCCGAAGAAAGCTCCATAGACTCTCCCTCGGGTTTTCCCGAAACCGGTTTCGGGGAGAAGACCCGCTCGAGGACCCCTGAACAGTTGCGGTGGATGTCTCGAACGGCAGCACCGATCTGATCATCGCTATAGGCATCCAGTGGTTCTTTCAAAAAGTCTACCAACCGTCCTTCCCTCTGGAACAGCGATATCAGGGAAAGGGCATCACGCGACTGGGCCGGTTGCGGGGGAGGGGCCGATGGAGCAGGGGCAGGTTTTTCAGGAGCGGCTCTGGGCTTTGCTTTGGTCGCTTCCTTTTGCGGTGCTCCTCCAAAATCCTCCAGGATAGCGTCGGTGACCTTGTCGGCGAATCGTTTGTTGGAGAGAATTTCCATGAATGTATACCACGCAAGACCTAACCTGTTCATGTATTTCATCCTTTCGAGTCTCAGCAGGCATGTGCCCCGTATAAGTTGTTTTCAGACCTTTATGGGTCTTGTATCCCTTTTCATTATTGCAGACAGTCGTTTATCGTTTCCGGGAATCGCTGTTTTTGTCGGAAATGCGCACTTTTCCCCGGAATGCCCGGACCAGAAGTGTCGCGATGATTATAGAACCGATCAGTACCGCGATAACCACCCACGGAACGCGGTTCTGCGTCATGGCTTTGACAACTGCATCGGTTCCCGAGACATAAACGGCGATTCCGGGAAGCATGCAGAGCCAGGTCCAGAATATGAAACTGAGAGTGTGGACTTTGGTCAGCCCGAACGCATAGTTGAGCAGATTGAACGGAAGAAAAGGAAGCAGTCTGGCAATCGCGACCATTGCACCGCCTTTTCTCTCGGTAAGGTTGTAGATACGTGCAAACCGTGGTCGCTTTGACAATGCTCTCTCCGTGGGACCACGAGCGATATACCTGGAAACAAGAAACGCCAGGGTCGCTCCGGTGGTGGCCGAGATACTCACAATGATGACTCCGTACAGGGTTCCGAACATCGCCCCTGCCGCGATAGTGAACAGGCTTCCAGGTATCGCCGCCACTGTCGCGACGATATAGATAGCGGCAAACACGACATAGCCGATAAACCCATGCGTTTCGATCCAGTCACGAAGCACAAGAAGGTTCTGATCCAGACCATAGTACTCCGCGGCAACGATAATTCCCGCTACCACGGCGAGCAGAAGGATCGGTTTCCACCAATCGGCGATAGAGAATGGATGGCCGTGACTCTGTTCGTCCGCCGTTTTCTGAGTAGTCATAATAAGGTAATGCATCTCCTGTTTTAGCTGCTGATGGGAATCCGGATGCACGCAAACAATGGAAAAGGGTACAAATATAGCACTCTGTGCAAACCGCATGCCGTATTGGGGAGGATTTGAGGTGAGAAGTCCGGAGAATTCGCAGGGGAGCTGCATCCTGCTTGCTCTCCGCCCTTTCTCCAAGTATTTTCCATTCTCTTCTCTTTGTCCCCGGTTGGGGCGTGAATCTGCAGTTAGAAGGGACCCCGCTCGCATGAAAAAGACTGTTTTGCACGATTCTCACGTGAAACTGGGCGCCAAAATGGCACCATTTGGCGGATTTCTCATGCCCATACAATACTCTGGAATTGTGGCGGAGCACAAGGCGACCAGAGCTGGAGCGACCCTTTTCGACACCTGCCACATGGGCGAGTTCAAGGTCTGGGGGCCAAATGCCGCCAAAGATCTGGATCGAATTATCTCTTCGGATATCGCCGGTCTGAAAATCGGCAAGTGCCGCAACGGGTTTTTCTGCAATAATCAAGGCGGGGTCATCGATGACTTGATCGTGTATCGATTCGCCGAAAACGAGTTCATGATTGTGGTCAATGCCGCTACCCAGGATAATGATTTTGACTGGCTGACAAGCCACTTTTCGGGGAGCACTCAGGCTGAAAATCTATCGGAAGCCACCGGCAAGATCGATCTTCAAGGTCCGAAAGCTCCTTCCATTATGCAGGAACTGACCGATAGTGATCTGAGCAGCATGAAATTCTATGATCATCTCAGATGCAGAATCGATGGGACAGAGGCGCTTATCAGTCGCACGGGCTACACCGGAGAAATCGGCTTTGAAATGTATGTCCAGAGCCAGGAAACTACTCGGCTGTGGGATCTCTTTCTGACCAAAGATGTTTTACCCGCAGGTCTCGGTGCCCGGGATACACTTCGGCTTGAATTGTGCTTCCCCTTGTACGGTCACGAATTGTCCGATGACCGCAATGCCGGCGAGTCGGGTTTCATGCGCCTGATCACGGAAAGGGGCGGCTTTATCGGGGCGGAGGTAGTCCTGGATGAGTCGAAGCGAAAACAGGCTCTGGTGGCGCTTGGATTCGAATCTCGCCGCTCGGCGCGAGGCGGAGAACCTATTCTTGATGACAGTGGAGAACAGATTGGCGTAGTCACCAGCGGGAGTTTCGCACCATCGCTGAACACCGCAATCGGGCTGGGGTATGTGGATCGAGAGAAAGCCGGGGAAGGTCAGCGAGTCAAAATAAAGACCGAGCGCTCGGAGCTTGATGCCACGATCGCCGAGAAACCGTTTTACAAAGACGGTACCGCTCGGAAGAAGATAACCAATTTCCTGTAGAGTTGTAGTTTTCCAGGGAATTCGTATCAAGTCGGAAAACCGGATTAACTGAGAATATATTCATATCAATCAACATTGAAGGAGCAAGGCATGGCAACACCCAATGACCGAAAGTACTCCAAATCACATGAATGGGTCAAGCTCGATGGGAACACCGCGACGATCGGCATCAGCGATCACGCGCAGGATTCTCTTGGCGACATAACCTTTGTTGAGCTTCCGGAAGTCGGTAAGGAGCTTAAAAAGGGGAGTGAGTTTGGCGTAGTTGAATCGGTCAAAGCGGCCAGTGACCTGTATGCTCCGGTTTCGGGCAAGGTTGTTGAAGTCAACGATAAGCTCGGTTCGGAACCGGAGATCATAAACAGTGATCCGTATGAGGGTGGCTGGTTAATGAAAGTCGAGGTTTCTTCGGCAGATGAAGCAAACGAACTCATGGATGCACAGGCGTACGACAGTTTTGCAGAGCAGGAATAATGAACTATATATCGAATACAAAAGAGCAGCAGAAACAAATGCTCGAGGCCTGCGGAGTCGGGTCGATTGAAGAGCTGTTTGCGGACATTCCGCAGGATCTACAGCCGAAGTCGTTTGATCTCCCTGCGGCAAGATCCGAATTTGATGTCTTCCGGCACATGGAAAGTCTGGCCAATAGAAACTACGCGCATCTGGTGTCATTTCTCGGCGGCGGATTCTACGATCACTACATACCCGCAGCTGTGGATGCGCTTGCCAGCCGGAGTGAGTTTTACACTGCGTACACACCCTACCAACCTGAACTATCTCAGGGAACGCTTCAGGCATTCTACGAGTACCAGACCGATATTTGCCGGCTCACTGGAATGGATGCCTCGAATGCATCGCTATACGATGGCGGGACGGCTCTTCATGAAGCCTGCCAGATGGCGCTCTCGATAACGGGGCGCAACCGTATCGTCATTGATGGTGGCGTGAGCCCGATTTACCGAAAAATGATTTACACCTATGCGGCCAATCTGAATATCGACTTTGCCGAAGTGCCGGTTTCGCACGGGCAGAGCGACCGCGATGCCGTGTTTGGGGCGATTGATGAATCCACCGCGGCCGTGGTTCTTCAGAATCCAAACTTTTTCGGGGTTATCGATGACCACTCCGATATTGCCGCAAAATGTAAGGAGCTGGGCATCCTGACTATACAATCGGTCAACCCGATTGCTATGTCGGTCATAAAAACGCCGGGGGAGACCGGCATCGATATTACCACCGGTGAAGGTCAGCCGCTTGGCAATCCACTGTCGTTTGGTGGACCATATCTTGGGTTCATGGCCGCCCGGCGTAAACATGTGCGCAAAATGCCCGGAAGAATTGTTGGACGTACGGTGGATCAGGAAGGTCGGGATGCATTTGTATTGACTCTACAGGCCCGCGAGCAACATATCCGCCGCGAAAAAGCGACATCGAATATCTGTACAAACCAGGCCCTTTGCGCGTTGCGGGCGCATATCTTTCTGAGCCTGATGGGCACTGGAGGACTCACTGAACTTGCCAAACTGTGCCTTGCAAAAACAGAATTTCTCAAGCAACGGCTTTCATCCATCAAATCGGTTGAAGTAATGAACAGCTCGCCCACTTTCAACGAGTTTACCGTTCGGTTACCCATCGATGCCGGTGAGGTGGTGAGTCGACTTATCGACCGTGGTTTTGCTGCAGGTTTTCCTCTGGGCCGTTATTACCCGGGGATGCAGAACTATATGCTTGTGGCGGTGACCGAAAAGCGCACCAAGTGTGAAATGGGAACATACGCCGAGAATCTGGAGGATGTGCTGTGGCCGTAATTTTTGAAAAGTCAGTACCGGGCCGTCGTGGTGTCGATTTACCGTCGAGCGAAGGTTTTCCTCCGGTCGAAATAGATTCCCGCTATCGTCGCGGAGAATCACTGAACATGTGTGAGTTATCGGAACTCGATGTCGTGCGGCATTTTACCGAGCTGTCGCAACGAAATTTCGGGGTCGACACGAACTTCTACCCACTGGGTTCGTGTACCATGAAATATAACCCGAAAATTGCCGAAAAAGTCGCAGCTCTTCGTGGTTTCGGTGAACTGCATCCGCTGCTTCCTCAGCTTCGGCGCGGTGGCATGCTTACCCAGGGAGCACTCGAGGTATGCTACGAGCTTGAACACCTCTTGTGCGAAATCACCGGGATGGATGCTTTTACCCTGCAGCCGATGGCCGGCGCGCATGGAGAGCTTACGGGGATGATGTTGATTGCGGCGTATCATTCCAACAAAGGAAATGAAAAAAAAGAGGTTCTGATACCCGACGAAGCGCACGGGACGAATCCAGCCAGCGCCGCAATTGCCGGATACACAACACGTCCGGTGCCGACCTGCAGAGAAAACGGACGAATCGATCTGGACGCATTGGAAGAGATGGTCACCGATGAGACTGCTGCGATCATGATGACCAATCCGAATACGCTGGGCATTTTCAACTCCGAAATCAAACGTGTTGCCGAAATCGCCCATCGTCACGATGCCCTTTTATACTACGATGGCGCCAATCTCAATGCGATCATGGGTAAGTTTCGCCCGGGTGATGCGCTGTTCGATGTCGTTCATGTTAACCTGCACAAGACCTTCGGTACGCCCCATGGCGGTGGCGGACCCGGTGCAGGGCCGGTGGGAGTGGCTGAACGTCTGGTGGAGTTTCTGCCGATATCCCGCGTGGTTAAGCGTGCCGACAGCACCTATGCGCTGGATTATGACTACCCGAAATCGATCGGATATATCGCTCCGTTTTACGGAAACTTTTCGGTGTGCCTGAAAGCCTATGCCTATATTCTCATGCTCGGTGCCGAGGGCCTTCGGGAGGTTTCGGAAAACGCAGTCCTGAATGCGAACTATATCATGCATGCATTGAAAGAGAAGTTCGACATCCCGTACTTACGGACATGCATGCATGAATGCGTTCTTTCGGCCAAACGTCAGGCTGAAAAGGGGGTCAGAGCCCTTGACATAGCCAAGGGATTGATCGATAAAGGGTACCACCCGCCGACAGTCTATTTCCCATTGATTGTCAAGGAATCGTTGATGATCGAACCGACGGAAACCGAGAGCAAAGAGACTCTCGATGGCTTCATTGCGGCAATGCTGGAAATAGCCGAGCTGGCCGAGAGCGACCCCGAGAGTTTCCATGCAGCACCGATAACCACTTCGGTGAGTCGCCCGGATGAAACAAAGGCGGCTCGAAACATGGACTTTGCTTTTACTGAGAAATAGGAACAGACGTTTGCTGGTTTCGCCCTGCACAGGGGCAGATGAGACGTGTAACAACTGCCGCACGCATGAAACCAGATAACAGAGCAGGTGTGGCCTGGATCTCGGATCCAGGCCACTTCTTGTTGCGCTTGATTCTTGTTCGTGTTAGTATTCGTCAGAGGCTGCTAACCCTCGATAAACTCGATAAAAAGGATGCAAAGGCATACAGGTCATGAGATCTCCTGAACACTTTCTTTTTTATGGCGCCTGCGATGACCAGGGGCAGATTCGGCTCGAGCATTCGGAAGCAAAGCATGCCACGAAAGTCCTCAGGGCCGGACCCGGTGATGAGCTCGAAGTGACCGACGGGTGCGGAAATCTCTATACCTGTCGCATCGAGGTAGTGAAACGCGATACTGTGGAATTGAGCGTGCAATCGAATACATTTCATCCGCGCCCGGTCAGAGAGATTCATCTTTTGGTTGGCATTCCGGAACGCGATGCATTCGAAGAAGTATTGGAGCTTGCGGTGCCGCTGGGGGTGGCCGAAATCGTGCCTCTGGAATGCCAGTACTGCCAGGGGAAATGGTGGCAGGATTGGAAAAAGCTTCAGGACCGATTCGAGCGGAAACTCGTCTCGGCTCTCAAACAGTCTCGCGGCCTCTGGAAACCGTCACTTCTTCCCCCCGTGGCTTTCTCTACTGCACTAACAGGCCTTCCCGATCATATCTGGGTTGCCGATGACAAGGGGCTCGACGCACGGTCGGCGCTTACGGTCCTGCCCTCGGACGCTCAGATTGCCTGTGTGGTTGGCCCGCCGGGCGGACTCTCCTCCGATGAGCTCGCCACGATCCGACAGAGAGAAATCCAGATGGTCTCTCTTTCCCCCTACCGTCTTCGGACAGAGCTTGCTGCTTCGGCAATTGCATTTCTTGCGAGCCTGTAAAACAGCTCAGAAAACTCACCCACATGAATTAATCATTTCAGCACCTTTTTTGTTTTGCGCCCAAAGTGCATAACAGGCAGCTCTATGGATCTATGTTGAGAGAAGGCGTGCTCCTCAGTTCTTTAAGTTAGTGCTAGGATCAAAAACCAGGCGATTCCAGCTGTTACTCACACTATCGGGGAGTAATCCTATGACTAAAAAACTTCTCATTCTGCTTGCGCTCGCTGCAACCTCGTATGCGGGATTCCAGGAAGGAATTCACGTTACTACCTTTTTCCGTACCGATGGGCCGGAAGAATCGCTGAAAAAGGGGTACGGCAACCTGGGAAAGCTGGTCAAGAGTAAGATTGTCGCTGATGGAGACAAAATCAGAATTGCTTCCGTGGATACGCTTTCGGATTTTCTTTCGTATTATGGTCGACTCAATCTCACCGGAGACAAGATCGCATTTGTTCGAAGAAATGCCAAACTGATCAATGGCAATGTGACTGATGGTGACGGCTCTCGGTGCTTTCTTTCGGTCATGGATGTAGATGGGTCTAACATGGTAGATCTTATCGAAATGCAGATCCCCTTTCGCATTCCCGATTTTGACTGGCCTAAGGGCGACTGGATCTACTATGAAAAATTCGATAAAGAAAGTCGTTCAACGAACCAGATTTGGCGGGTAAACGTGAAAACCGGTGATAATCAGATGCACGCGTGTCTTTCAAATCCAATTAGCCAGCTTTGGAATATGAGTGCTGCAGGCAATTTTGCTGGTGGAGCTTACGGAAGTGGCTATTATAACGGTTTCAATGTTCCCCTGGCTCATCCTTATCCACCCGAAGGCGGAGACGTGTTCAAGACGGCTTTCCACTTTTATTGGCTTGATTGGTCGCTCAAAGAATGGATAGGTGGTTGTAACCTTGCTATTTCTCCATCGGGCAGATACATCATCAATCACGAAGACGGCGGCCATA
>JBEPYC010000026.1:0-19283 GCA_041641555.1 Chitinivibrionales bacterium
CAAGCAGCACCGGGCCGATCCCGATGAACAGACGCCCGATTTTCTGATATGCACTGTCGGGATTGAAGGAATGACTGACATACCCGAGCAGCCCGTCTTCGAGATTGGGGGCAAAAAGTTTGACCTAATGGATCTTGTGTCTGAAAATGACCGCAAACACCGCATGGCCGATTTCATGAAACGGCACGCCGATAAAGCCGAACAGCTTTAGAAACAGACCGTTACCGAAAAGCCGGTACGAGACATTCTCGGTGTATTTAGAGATGAAATGCATCCCCACTGCCAGTATCAAAATCGGGAGCAGAAAAATGCCAAGCTGCGAGAGCGTCAGCAGGCCCACCTGTTTACCATAGGTAATAGCGGTCGTGTAATCCATAGACGGTGTAAATTCCTGTGAGTGTGAGAGTTATTCCTGATCGAGCTCCTGGAAGGCTTTCTCAGCCGCTTTTCTGCTTTTCTCGGCCTGCGTCTCCGCTTGTGTATCCGAGGTAGACTTTCTGCCGCCGCATGTAGCGGCAAGCAGTGAACACGACAACACCACTGCGGTGATCAGACTGAAGACTTTCATGTCTTGTCTCCTGGTATAAAGGTGTATCCGTTATCATCCTGCTGGAGTTCAGGATCCTGGTAATTCGGCAGATGGTCCTGGAGATACTGCATCGCCTCTTCGACATCGGTAAACATCGCGATAAGGGAGATATTGATTGAGACCTCTGCGCGCTGTGCTGCATCGAGTGCATTGCGCAGCCAGGTTGCAGGCTCCTGATCGGCTTCGAGAAGTACCGGAAGATCCTCCAGTGCGCTGTAGCCGATAAACGAGCGGTCTTCCTCTGCTATGCCGATGGTGTATACCATGAAGATATCCGGTGTAGTTCCGCAATCAAGCGACTGGATGACAAGTGACGAGTCGTCGAGCGTGCCGTTGTTGTATGAATCCAGCACCTGCTCTTCGGTCTTCGGATCTGCGCATTCCCAGAACAGACAGTGTTCGGCTTGAGGGAAGATGAGTTGCGTGGTGTCGTTTAGGGAAAAAACCGGGCAGGTCTGGCGTCGGTATCGGTCCGTGAGCATCGAGGTAATCGAATCGTAGCGGCGCGGGGATGATTTTTCCCGCAGCAGTGTTTCGCAGTCGCTGTCGGAGAGAAACGCTCCCTGCAGCCGGATCCCCTCGCGAAAATCCGGAGTCATGCAGATCATATCACCTTTGCCGGTGAGGCACTCAGCGCCCGAACGATCGAGAATGATACGTGAATCTGTCGTGGAGGCAACCGACAGGGCCACACGGCCGGGGATGTTTGTTTTCAGCAGTCCGTCAAAAACATGGGCCGAAGGACGCTGGGTTGCCAGTACCAGGTGAATGCCGCAGGCGCGAGCCTTCTGGGCCAGACGGATGCAGTAATCGCCGATTTCTTTGCGGGCGGACAGAAACAGGTCGGCAAATTCGTCGACCACCACAACGATATACGCCATGGTATTCCCGCGTGCGATATAGTGGTCGATACTGGTGCAGCCCGCATCGCCAAGCAGCTGATAGCGATGTTCCATCTCCGTGGTCAGAGCTTCGAACATCTCGATTGCCTCGGGTATTTCGGTAATGATGTCATGGGCCAGATATGACGTGTTGGCAAACAGAGAGAATTCCACCCGCTTGGGGTCGATGAGCACGAGGCGTACCTGGTTGGGGGTTTTATGATAGATAAGCGACGAAATCAACGTTTTCAGAAATACGCTTTTGCCCGAGCCGGTGGTACCGGCAACGAGCATGTGTGGCATTTCGGTGAGATCGGCGCTGTGTGGTACGTATGATGCGTCAACCCCCAGGGCGATCGGAAGCCGGAAATGGTCGTCGTCGGTGCATTCAAGCAGGTAGCCGTAGGGGACGGATGCGCGTTGCGCTACGGGAAGCTCGATTACCAGCGCTCCGTCGGTCGGCCGTTGCGCAATTGCGCAACGTGCCTTGAGCCGCACCGACACATCTTCGGCAACGCTGCGAATCTTCGCTATTTTAACCCCAGCCCCCGGAAGCAGTTCGTACTGCTCGAATGAGGGGCCGCTGGTTATGTCGCCGATGTCCAGTTTAACTCCGTAGGAGTCAAAGGCCTCAATAATCGCGTCGCGGCGCCCCGGTTGGGCCGACGTGGGGGGTATGCTGGTGTGTTGGGCAAAGAGTCCCACAGCCACCTCTTCCCAGTTGCCGGGAAACGGTGTGCACTTGAGCATCAGTGGCGTATCGTCATGCTGCCTGTGCTCCGGGGAAAAATCGGACTGCTGCGCTTCGGGCAGGGGGGTATCTGCTGACATGGCACTCGGCGTATCGAGGTGCTCCTGATCGGGATGATCAGGCATCGACAGGGTATCGGGTTCCAGGACAGTTTCCCCGTGGCCGGGATCTGATGGTAACGGGGGAGGAGCGAGGGGGCGCTGTTTTCGTTTCGGCATGCACCCTTTTAGCACCCGCATCGGTACCATCATGAGCGCGCCGCCCAGAGCAGCGCCTCCCAGAAGAGCCCACATGCCGCCGGGACCGATAGCCGAAGACAGATTCTGCTGCAGAAAACCGACCGCCAGGGCATCGCCACCGGAGACCATACTACCGATCACGACTGCGGGCAGGCTCACCATGAGTGCGCCGCTTACGCGCAGGAGCGGCCGGCGGGCCAGCAGCAAAAACGCCCCAATTGCAGATAAAAGCACCGCACCGGGAACCGAACCGCTTCCAAAGAAACGATTGAGCCTGAGCCTGCTCCAAGTGCCTGCCGTGCCGAGTGACTCGGGGGCGAACCAGGTCCAGAGCAGCAGCATCGCAGCCAGCATGATTGCCAGTCCATACCAGTGTCTCTTTGCAACCTTCACGATGTTTTTCTCCCGGGGAAAATATGTGAGGACCTATTTATTACTCTTTTCGGACGCTTTCTGAAGCGCATCAGATGCCTGTTCGACGATTTTTGCCGCATCGGCATTCATCGATGCAGCCTTGCGTGCCGCTTTACCTGCTTCTCCGGTTGTCTGTTTGACTTTATCGACGACGGTGTCAAGATGGTGTTTGGAGACGATGCCCTGATGACTCAGCCAGGAAAACGCGGCGGCGAGGATCAGGCAGATGATAGCGAACTTAAATATTTTCTTCAACAGACTGAAGAAAAACAGTCCGGCGCAAATAATGGCGATACCGATCAGGACCGGGGTAGGAATAGAAGAAAGGATCTCGTTCACGGTGTTCCTCCAGCAAAAAAGTGTGCTGCCAAATGTATGCTCAGGAGCGTGGGTCTACCGATCTCATGCCTCTGACGGAGATCTGCGATGGAAACAGAACGTGTTTATGAAATAATGGTGCGCGAAGCAATCGTGGCCCCTGAGGAAACAGGTCAATCCCCACTGTCCGAAATGCCAGCCAGAGCAATTCGGTGCAATAAAGTGTTGAATCAGAGTGCAGATCGAATGAATGATCAAACGGCTTTCCGACCTGCAAAAGTGCATAGCGAACCGCCTTGCGAGTGAGATGAGCATCTTCGTACCGAAGCAGGCGTGCCGCTTCAATATCTCCACCCAGGAAATCAGCAAGCGGCTCAATCTGAACACATGCTCTGCTGGAATCGTTGGACAACGGGCTTGCATGAACAACCTGCAATGAATGGTTTCGCAAAACGATGAGTCCTGCATGAGTAAAGGGGGCTTTGGTCGTATCAAAAAGCGCTACCATCCGTGCCCGCATCGACGTACCGCTGGTCAGGATAATATCCCCGGCGGCAGCATGCGTATGTATCCATTCAAAACCCCGTTGCCCGGTGCACGCAAGGCATACAAGCAGCAGGCCTGCAGAGGCGCGCAGCCTCCGCAGCAGCAAATAGCTACTGCATCTGCATCGCCACATACCATTTCCCATCAATCTGTTTAAGATTAACGCTCTCTTTGTTGGTGGTGCCATTCTTGAACGTGAGAGATACCGTTACTTCGGCTGTTGAATCGGCAATGGTCTCATCGGTGATTTGAAAACCACTCATCTCGCCATTCTTTGCCGCGCCCGAGGCTATCATGCTCGAGACCTTCGCCCTCGCTTCGTCGTCCTCCGAGATCTCCGGCACCATGTAGGTGACTGCTTCATCAAAATCTTTCTCCTGTACGGCCGAAACGAATTTAGCAACGACTGCCGAGGGCGACGCCCCTCCGGAGGATGAGCACCCGCCCACAAAAACGCCTGCCATAACTACACCCGCAACGATACCGTTCATGATGAAACGCATACATGTTTCCTTTCTGAAAAAGTACTACGATTCGTCTGTGTCTAATTTTCGTACTCTATGATGATGTCTGCAGCATCTGCTGAATTGTAAATATGGACTACAAAAAAACTGGTACTTATTGATACAATGACATGCGCCGGGCTACTTTCTGCAAATAATCACGTGTTTCAGTGTAGGGGAGATGTTTGATCATATGTGCGTACACGGCTCTGGAGTTCATGGCGTTGATTTTCGTTCGTGCGGCCGAGAGGTGCGAGGTGCCAACGAATGCCTTGGCAACATTTCCAGCACCGGTATTGTAGGCTGCGATCGAGCAGTACACCCGTGAGGAGTCATCGGTGAGCTTACCGTAGTAGCGGGTCAGAAGCACATGAATGTAGGCCGCCCCCAGTTTAATGTTCTCCTCGGGATCAAACAACTCATCGGGGCTCGGGATGCGGTCTTTTTTGTACACATACCTGCAGGCCTCGAGCCCACCCGATTTTGCCACCAGCTGCATCAGTCCCGTGGCGTTACAGTGGGAGCGGGCCATCGGATTGAAATGCGATTCGCTATGGATGGTGGCCAGAATATGCCGCGGATCCACCTGGTACTGTTTCGCGTATTTTCCGACCAGCGCCAGATAGGGACGGGCGCGTTTGTGAAGATGGTCAGGGACCAGGGGAAACGAGACGGTAAGCTTCTTTTCTGCTTTGTCCGATGAGGCCGGCACCGGTCTGGTCTGCGCCTTTTGAGCGACCTTTTTCGCAAAGGAGTCGGCGTTGGCTTCGCTGACCGGTTTGCCAGCACTGGTGTGCACCTGATCGGCGAGTAACGGTCGATCGAGAACGGGCTCCTGTTTTCCGGGATCGGCAACGGGTATCAACTTGTTGCTGCCGCGGTGCTGCACAATCTCCCTGACCCGCTGCTGCAGACGTTGTTGTGCCTGCAGTTCACTTTCGTCGGGTTTAACAACCGCTTCAACCGTTACCTGGCCCTTCTCGTAATCGACCTCGGCAACACTGGCGCTGTCGGATGCATATTCAACAAAGCGGGTGTTGTCCGGAACTTTCACCTCACCCCAGATGGACTGGATGCCTTTTTTGAATGCGGCAAATTCGCGCTCGAACTGTTCGACAAACTGCTCGTGCTGACGCTGATTTTCGGCCACATACGAATCATACTGCTGTTGCTGTTCGCGCATGAACGCTTCGAAATCCTCCCCCTGACCATACAGCCAGAGGGGAAGGGTGATCAGAGTAATCGCTGAATGTTTCCAAGGCATTTTCATTGCAGTTGGTTAGTCCTTTTGGCGAATCTTGAGAGCGAAGTTGGTATTTTTGTGCTGATGCCAATCGGTTACTTTTACATAGATCCTTTCGGTGGCCGGGGCATTGATTATGCTCGGGTCGGTCACGTAATGACGTCCAAAATGCTCGTATTCCAGTTTGGTCATCATATCTGAGCGATAAACAATCAAATTATGAGCTGGGTGACGGATGGTGGTGCTGTAATTCCCTGACCCCCCGTGTTTCCCGTCGGCATGCAGATAATACGATTCGTTGGCCTGCACCTCGATCCAGTACCACTTTTCGCCGTTGACCAGCGTCCCTTTTACCCACTTGTTCTTTGGAAGGTACTCGGCGGTTTCTATTGTGGCCCCATCGCCCGAACTGCGGCTCATACTGCGCGCAGGTTGCGATGCAGTGGACCGGGAAGCGGTAGGGGCAGATGTGCCACCACAGGAGCCTCCCACCGACTGCAGGGCGCTGAGCATGTCCGGCACTTGCGAGCGGATACTGAGTTTCTCGATCGCTTTGGCCACAGAATTTCCTTTGGTGCTTCCCATGCCCTTGCCCGAAGCCGAAAACGACTGCAGGTTCTGACCGCCCTTTTTGGCAAGAGTAAACGATGCATCGACATTGGTGCGCAGAAACGTCCGAGACGCCGAGAGCCCCTGCACATACCCGCCTTCGGTGGCTGAGATATTTACGGTCAGGCGCGCGCAGGCGCTGGGGTTATACCCGAGCCCCTGCTGGGAGAGTGCGACGATGAGTTTCTGCTTGATTTTGTCGGATGCCGAGAACAGATCATCGGCAACATTGACGGTAATATCGACCGCCACCGGTTTGCCCTCGACTTTCAGCAGAAAATGTTCGCGTTCGGAAAACAGCTTGCGTTTGAGGCGACCCGAGACCTGCAGACCCAGCTGAACGGTGAATTTATGTGTTCCGGTACCGGCCACCTTGTCGGCCAGCAGTTCAAACGATGCGCGCCCGTTATCGGAAGTATATCTCGTATCGACGATAACGTCGTCCGTCGTGACGAGATTGACCGGCACGCCTCCTGCGGGGGTGTTATTGATGGATACGGCTATCACAAGCGGACGATTGGGTGCTTCACCCAGCTGCATCTTCTGACGATCACCCGATATTTTTTCCATGGTTATCGATGTGATGCATTTTTCGTAGAGTAAGTCGATGTCGGTGACGGTATAGGGAAACTTCTGCGCCATGGAGATCTCTTCGGCGGCGGACAGCAGTGTGCGCTGGCGGGCCATGGAGGTCAGTGCCTGGCGGGCCGCACCGAGATTGGTAAGGGCGGGGGCGATGTTCCCCGCGCCAATGGCATCGCGCGCCGCGGACATGTATCGCTCGAGTGCGGCGCTTTGCTCGCCAATCTTCGCTTTGCAATTGGACGCGAAATTCTGCTTGTCCAGCACTGCCAGTGAGTAGAAAATGCCGTCCTGCTGCGCGGTTTTTGCCACTTCGATCCCCTGGACCTCTCCGCGGGTGGTCAGCCGGGCACGGCTTTCGCTTTTCTGCATCGAGGAGACTTCGCTGCCGCCCTGAATGAGGCTCTCCTGCTTGTCGAGTACCGATGCGTTTATGTTGACGGAAATCTGCTTTTTTACCTCGACCACCGCATTGTTCTTTGCTTCATCCAGGCTACTGCGCGACATGCCGACACCCACGAAATAGACCATACGGGGATAGGCAGGATCTTCACCAGTTGCAAACCACTGTTGAGTATAGGCCGCCAGCGGCATCAGGAAAACTGCGACGGCACAAGCACATTTACGCACAAATGTCATACAAACTGCCTTTGACTGAAAGGTTTCATGATTACGGACTGCAAGTCCTCGCTTATGCTGTTCCCAAACGTGCCTGCAGCTTTTGTCGGGTTTTGTCCGGGGCAAGGTAATTAGTGTACAAATTGTACATCGTACTGAACGGTATAACCAGAAAGCAGAGCCAGACAAGTAAGAAGATCACCAGCAGCGGCAGAAACACATACCAGAGTGCCATCATGAGCAGGTTGCTGGACGAATCTTCATACACGCGCGTCCCCCAGCTGGTACGGACGACATACACATAGACCGGCAATTGGGTTGCGAAGATGCGCTTGAGCATCGATTTGGCGGCCCCCCCGGACTTGACACTACTCAATTGCCTGCGCATATCATAAATGTCGCGGGGTGCACGCGATGAGAGGATGTACAGCACGGCAAAAACGACCAGGTAGACCAGCGTGATGATTTTCCCGGGGATCTGATTGCGGGCGTAGAACGTCTGGATTTTTTTAAGCACCTCAGCATCTTTATCGCTGAATTCTGTCGCTGGGATTGTCTCCGGCAGAAATCGCCCCGAAGGTTTTGCCTTATTGTTCAGCTGCAGCTGTAATACCTCATCTGCGCGCGTCGATACCTTTTCGTCATACTTTTGCCACAGCTGTTCGTGCGTCATGTTATTGTATTTGGCCACAATGTGCAGTTGTCCCTGCATCTGTGTCCACATCAGCCATGTCCAGAAGGCAATCGCACCCAGCATGAACCATGAAAAATCGAATTTCCGTTTCATTGTGGCTCCCGTTATGAACGTTGTTTGGTGAAAATGTATACGCCAGCAATGATTCCCCCGGAAAGAAAAACCAGCAGCGCGATCGCAAGATTGTCACGCGAAGCGTTCTTCTGGAGATGTTCAAGGTGCTCACGAAGGTGCTGTTTTGCCCGCGGGGTGGTCGTTGCATAAAGCTGCATCATCCGGTCAGTAGAAGCCCGAGTGCAGGATTCAATGCCGTTGCACTTCCCCAGCAGCCAGGCTTTCATCACGTTATGGGTGCGTCGCTTATCGTAGGTCAACTCAATATGCTGAAGGCCTTTGAACGATTCAAGATCGGTTAGATGTGTCATGGTAAACTGTGGGTAGTCGCGGTAGGTGTTTATGCTGATTTCATTGTTGTCTTCATCGAATAAGCTGCGAAAGACAGGGTGTTTCTGCCCCTGACGAAGATGGTTGAATTGCCAGACATGCGGAAGTTCTGCCCGCAGGTAGCGTGTTTTCTCCGAACCATCCTTATAGTGTCGGGTTTCCTTGAGAAACACCCATGCCGGTGTCAGCTCCGAGCTGTAAGTGTTTGCCGGATCAATGAATACCGAACCGATATACTCCCGGGGAACACCAATCTCCAGGGCTGGGTACGAACCACCGCTGGGGAAATTCATTCTTCCCAGCTTCAAGGTGTAGGTCTTCTCCTGAGCAGTCTGCGCAAGCAGCGACCGCATCCGTTGCACATATGAATAGTAATAATCGTAGTTAAAGGAAGGAAATTGCCAATCGATAGTTCCTTGCAGAATGTACTGGCCATTTGAAACATGCTTTTCCAGCGAAAACCCGTTCATCGATACCGAAAACCCTTCATAAAAGGAGCTGAGTGTCTTTGCAATAGCAGCATTCGGCGCAGGTTGGTCTTTTTTGCTCTCAAACTCGGAGATCTGCTCATCCAGCGTCTGGGCAAAACTCGTTACTACGAGACAAATGAAGAGAACACATGAGTGCTTAAGACGATTCATGGATGCCTCATCGGGTTACAAGGTGGAGAATGTACAGACCAATGCATGCATGTTGCTCCGGGTGCTATTCTCTGGTCTCGAGATTCCAGGAGATCCATTCGCGTTTGACGACCTGGGATCGATCAAAGCTGGTCTGGGCCACATAGAGCGATCCCGCAGATGTGAAGCTTTCGCGCAACTCGTTGAGGGCCGCGGTCTGCTCTTCGGAAAATTCATCAAAGGCGTCCTGCTCCTGGCGCATAAAGTCCTCGAACGCATCCTGCTCGTCCTGTATGAAATCCTTGTACGCTTGCTCTTCGGCGGCCATGAATGTCTCGATGTCTTTGACGATAGCGACGCGAGTGCCCGGCGTGGCCAGCCTCGGTTCTTCGGAGGACCCGGCGACTGTCGTTGCCACCGTCCCCTCAAATACGAGATAATCGCTTCCGTTTGCCGAACAGTGGAGGTTGTAGGCTGTTCCCCGGATTGCGGCCACCGACGTGGGTGTTTTCATGTCGAAATGCTGGGTCTTGAGCAGTTTCTTCACATCGACCCATAACGACCCGGAGAGACCGGTAAACGAGTGGCCGGAGGATGCGCCCGTGTCGGCGGAGCCGAACGAATTGTAGGCAACCGTGCTGTTTTCGTCGAGACGGATGATACGGGAGCCGTCGAAGGTTATTTCGCATCGGGATTCATCACCGGTCATCAGGGTGTCACCCGGGCGAAAGGGGGTGTGGATGCGCACCGGGCGGGCGCGGGTTGTACCGCGGATCGACGCACTGCCTATCAGCTTGGTAATTCGGCCGTATGATTGCTGCGCATGGAGCACCACTGGCAGACTCAGCAGCACCATTAGTATCGCGGACCGCGATGTCACGGACCATTTCTGTTTTGGGAAAAACCATTGACTGTTCATTGTGGTGTACCTATAGGGCGAATGTTATTGAACCACCCTGACTGCCCCAACATATCGGGGGCCCCAGTAGCGGTTCTTTGAGAGATTGCAGATATTGACCCCCGGTGTACACGAGCTGTGCACGAAAATGTCATCACCGTTCTGGTTTTTCTTGTAATAGATGCCCACATGCGTTATGCGCCCGCCGCGTCCGTTTGAGCTGAAAAAGACCAGATCTCCATAGCGCAGCTGCGAGCGCTTGAGCGTGCGTCCCTTCTTTTTGAAATGCGCATACTGATGGCGGCTGACGCGCGGAATTGTGATGCCGCTTTCCTTAAAACAGACTGACGTAAAGCCGGAGCAATCCACGCCGCTGCGTGTTTCCCCCCCCCATTTATAGGGGGTACTGGGGGGCGTGCGGGGCGCTCGCGCATGCAGGAAACTGTTGATCGAGTTTTCCAGTACCGCTCTGTTGATTGCTGCTGCATCGTTTCTGGATGGCCCCGATTTCTTTGATTGCGCAAGACGCATCTTCACCGCTGCCCGGCCTGTGCGCAGCGCGGGACTATTCTGTACGGCCTGCATGCGCTTACGCTCATGCTTCTGCGAGGCGATAACCACAATCTCTTCGTCCAGCGCGGCGGCCAGGGGCTTGTCGATACCCTGCGCGATACGAATCACCGATGCAAGCAGAACTTTTTCGATGGTCAGGTTCTTCTCATGGGCTGTTTGGAGCGCCTGCAGCACGCCCATCGTTACAGAATCTGGCCACTGCTGCTCCATGGCGTAACTGGAAAGCTCGCGCAAAAGCGAGCCACTGATGCCGCTCTGTTCAAGTGTATCCATCATCGAATCAACTTTCGCTTCATCCGCCGAACGGTTGGACTTGATAAACGCTATTTCTTCGTCAACAACCTCCTTAATCGATTTTCCTTTCGTTCCCTGGGCGAAGCGCACCAGCAGCGCCACGGCGCATTTGTCCTGGCGGATCCCGCTGCGGATTCCTTTTTCGATGCCCAGGACGATGCCTTCGATCGCGGCCCCCGACCGCTGCTCCACCACGCAGTCGAGGATCACTTCATCGACAATGGCTATGTCCAGATTGAACTGCCGTCCCCACCGGCGAGCCGCGCAGGCCGACTGGATCTGGTCGGCGGTAATGAACTCGGTGAAGCCGATTTCTGCAATGTCCAATGCGTCGTCCAGCGGGGCGCCGTCGGCGAGCGCTTCGACCAGTGCTGGAACGGTGCGTACGGCACGCACGGCAGGCAATTCGTTGAGCACGCCGCGGGCACAAAAATCGGTGACGGGTTCGGAATACGGGCCGAAATCCACATCCGGCCCACTGACCGATTCCAGCGCCTGGGTGTATTCAGCGGCAAGCCCGGCTTCGATACCGAGAATATTCGAGATGACTTCCCGTGGTACCGCCGCGGATACGGCGAAAGCAGAGATAAACAGACAAAAGAGAAAACGCATAATTCTCCGTTACTGGACGATTACAACGACGTTACATTTTTTCAAGACATCGGCCTGGTCCTGCAGCGCAGTCAGCATCCGGGCGTCCTTTCCCGAAAAGACCAGACGGCGCTTGCCGGCGGTTTTGGCCGGGGTGATAACCAGCGGTTTGTTTCCGGCGCGATCGTGCGAACGCGCCTTAGACAGCGAACCTGTCCACTGGACCATGCCGTTGATCGCGTGCTCCTTTTCGACCAGGCGGGGGCCGTAGAGCTCCGTTCCGCTCTCATCGACAAACGTCGGGATCAGACAGGTGCTGTACCCGGTGTTCTGGGCCTTAACGATCACCGAGGTAAACGAGGCGGCATCGGGGAGGTCGCCGGAGTCGACCGTGGGTTCCGCCGGAGCGGCGGGATTGTGTGCCGTTAACATTTGCATCAGCCCGTTTTTGCCGTACAGATCGGTTTGCGCTGATGCTTTGGCGACATATGCTCCGTGCTTTTTCTTCACCGAAATGGCGGCGTTTTTCGTGACGGTGGCGGCATGACGCTGAATCGTTGAGGGGGAGACTTCCTTCATAGATTCAGGATCGGACTGCCGGATCGCTTTCTGTGCTTCGCGGTTCACCAGCGACACCATATTCGAATGCAGCTGTGCGGAGTCGTTGCCGAATGATGCAACCTTTACCTCGACACGCGAACCGTCATAGTTGACATCACGTTTGGCGACAGCCTGGTCGCTGTGTTTTTCGACCGAAATGGAGCGCAGGCTGGTATTGTCATATCGGGCTGCTTCGGCTTGCCAGTCGTTGAACAGACGCTGCTGCTCCTTTTTCCACGCAGCAAACGCACGTTCTTCCTGCGCGGAATACTGCTGCATCTGCTGCATCTGTGATTGCTGGAAGTCTTCGAACGATTCTCCCGCAATGCACAATGCTGCAAACGGTAAAATCAGAAGCCCTCTGAGAGCGGAGCGCGAAAGGTACATATGTGCAGTGGTCCTGTTCGGAGGTTATCGGATACGAGAATGGTTAGAATGACGGTGCATGAATTCCCAGAATGAGCAGTTTGCGGTTGAGAACCATGCGCCGGATTGTGGCCTCGCCGGCCATCTCAGATTTAAAAAAGCGGTATATTTTCGACGCACGCTTGAAATCGTCCGGTGTGGCCCAGGCGAGATAATCGAGCGTTTTGTCGGTCACGACGTTTTCTTTCGAATAGGCGAATGATTCATCGAACAGATCCGAAATCGCCCACTGGATCTCTTCACGCTGATCCATGCCGAAATCATCGACGAATTTGAACACGATTTTATACTGCATGCCCCGTTTGGCATCTTCTTCCCAGTAGGAACGGATGCGACTGAGGACCTTGTCGATGGCGTCGTTGATCGCCTCTTCGATCAGGGCATTCGGGGTGGTGCCGGGGCGATTTTCGCTGTAGCCGGTCTCGGTCCCCAGCAGGCGTGCCGTCGAAGTCTCATAGGCACGGATACTTGCTGTTGCTTTGCCGCCCTGTACCTGCTGATTGAACGTGATATACACATCGGAGCCGAGCGCCAGAGCCAGCTGATAGCTGATGTCTTCCTCGCTTCCCTTGAGTTCTGCCTGTAAGGCGCCCATGTCGTTGAGCTGTTCGGAGGCAGAAGGGACGACAACATCGTATTTGCGGGCGGTCAGAAAGCTCTCGATCGTAGCGGCTGCGTGCTTGGCGCCCTTGTCCGATTCCAGAATACCCAGTGGCGGGGAGCCCTTGGGGGCTTCGGGGATAACCATGACAAACGGTAGTCCGATCTCCTCGGCGAGTTCTTTGCGCGAGGTGATAATGCCTTTTGCCACAAGCTCGTCGGTGAGGGCCTTTTTGTTCACGCGCACCATTTTGGTTATCTTATATCCCTTCTTTCCGTCGGGAAGGCGCGTGCGGACCGTGGAAACGACCTTGTTTGCCTCCCAGCTGATGTATTTCATGATGTTCTGCGGATCGAACAGCTCCTCCTGGATCGCCTCAAACTTCGTCTGCGCGCCATCGGAGTTGAGCAGCGGGTCGGTGCCCTGAAACAGCACGAAATACACCGCCGCCTTGCGCACATCGACGATGGCGTCCTTGTCCTTGCGCCCCATGCCGCTTGCCTGAATGGTGACCTCGGAACTCGAATAATTCTCGACCAGCGATGCCTGCTTCGACACCGGCAAATTGCTGTCATCGCCGCCGCCCAAAAACCCGAACGCGTCGAATGTACACAATGCAACCATGGTGAGCGATACGAGGAGTGGACGCATGAAAAACTCCCTTTGTTTGGCGATTTATTTGAATAGCTGTGAAAGATCCATCGATGGCGGTGACACGGTGAAATGAAACGCACCCCGTGGTCCCGATGGCAGTATCCGGGGATGCTCGGATGATTCGTATTGACGATAATCGGACCAGTCTTCCGATGAATAGTATTTCTGCTGAAGTGTCCAAGGTGAGGCAAGGAAGGCCTGCTGCCAGCCGCCCGTGATTTTGATCGCGATCGATGGGGTGAGGGCGATGCCTACACCGCCGTCGGCAACAATACCGACATACCACATGGAGAATCGGTAACGGGTGTCATCAAGCAGTGAGCCGCCTCCCAGCTTGGAGTTCTGGTAAAATCCGCCCAGAGCCGCCTGCAGCGAAAAACGCCGGATGAGCCACTGTTTCTCAAGGGTGCTCTCGGCGTTCATCATCCAGAGCGAATGAAGTGATTGCGTCTGCCCCCCTACGCTCATCTTTCCGTTGACAGAAGAATACCCAAGCGCGTAGGCCAGGGTAAAGTAGAATTGCGAAAGATCGATGGCGGGACCAAAATTGTACTTGCCACAGAACGCTGCACCAAGACCGGGAGCCGCGCTTGCAAGGTCGACATCACCGGAGCCGCTGCTTGCCTCATACATGACCGGCAGCAGCACGGTCGAAAATGTTATGTCAATAGGAATTCGCGGATATTCTCTGAGTTCCATGCCCAGAACAGGGCGGCCGGCGACAACGGAAGCGCGGCTTAGAGCATAATCCTGAGATGACGCCTCGGCAACGGCACGTACCATGACCCATCCGCTGCGTTTCTCCTCGACCTCGCCGTTCATGGTCTCAAGCTTTTCGATGAGTAGAAATTTGTCGTCGATGGCAATCCCGTCATCGCTGCCGCGTTCGAAACCAACCGACCAGGCATTCTTTTCGACGATCTGAGTAGTTAGCAGAAAGGCAGGCACCTGCTGCACCATCACCCGCGCATTGAGTCGCATCTGCGAGGCACAGCGATGGATGGCCTCTTCCTGAAAGGAAACTTCCTTACCATCTTGGTAATGCGATTGTGTTACGTCAACCGACGATGAAACGGAAGTGATATCGTTGAGTACCGACACCATTTCGACTGCACCATCGCTCTGTTGCACCTGCCAGACCAGCAGGCCAACATCGGCCTGGAGTGTCCAGATGTTCTCATCGCGTTCGGAGGAGACGTTCTTCAGAAAGGGGACAATGATATAGGCGGAATTGGAAAACCTTCCGAGCTGCTCAGCGGTCAGTCCGAGTTCCTTGGCCTTGTCGCTCATGAACGAGTTGCGCTGCTGCTCAGAGAGGAACTGTTGGCCGCGTTGTTCCTGCGTCTGTTCGATTATCGATTGTATCCTGGGGACCAGCGTTGTGGTTGCGATCGACGAAAGTCGGGCAAAGTAGATCGAATCAGCAGAGTCAGCCACGGAAATGGTTTTCCCTGCGCTGACAAATTCGGTGACCAGCTTTTCGGGGACCGGGTTATAATCGAAACGCTTGATCAGCACCGCCTGTTTGAGGGCCTCCAGAAATGCCGCGCGCATTTTGTCGGGACTCTTCCGCGCCGAGGGGGCTGCGGGCCAGAGATAATCGACCCAGGTTATCGATTTACGTGAATACGCACCGGCTTCTTCACCTATCGAAACAGTAGCTCCAAGCAGCACACATACCATAATCAATGATGCTTTTGTCGTGTGCAGAAATACGTTCTGGGACATTTTCATCTGATTGACTCGTCGTGGTTGAAGTGCTGAGTGCCGGGTGACCAGGTGATACGCTCTCTTTCGTGCCCGAATGATACGAAAGAGAGCGGAAGTATCGAAAACTTATTCCAGTTTCTGCAGTTCATCATCGAGGTTTTCAAAACCCTGCTTGGCGCGAAATGCGCTGAGCATGGCTTCATCGCTGGTCATTGCTTTCTTGGTTTCACCGGAAATAAGCTGACGGGCCTTTTCATCGAGCGGGTATTTGGCCAGCGAATACATTTTGCCGTTTTTGTATTCGCGTCTCTCGATCGCACATCCCACCAGTTCCAGGTCGGTGAGCGCCTTTGAGACGGATTGTACAAATTCGGTCACCTCAGCATCTTCTCCCATACCTGACTGTCCCATGAAGTCTTTGAGCATCGACGAGACCTTCTGGCTGATTACCTTGGCGACTTCCTTTTTGGCGCGCAAGTCGGCAGTTTCCTTGGCCAGCTGCACCGAACGTTGCTCGGCAATACCGGTACCGAAGATATAGCCGGGAGCCTGCGGGGGGTTGAGCACGATATCCGGAAGGTCCGAGCTTTGGTTTGTCTGTGTCTTGCGGCCGCCACACCCAATGACAACGAACATGAGGGGAAGGGTTGCGATGAGGGCCACACCTTTGAGAGAACGCATAAGAGCCTCCTGGCAGAAAAAGGGTAAGGTCGTGCATTGATTATCTATAGGCTGTGCAATGCCCCGGTTTTTCAAAAGACAAGTCTTATTGTCCTTTCGGCAGAACTTTTTGGCAATTGGGAAAATCTTTACCTGAACACCCGCATTTCTTTACGTGGATTCGGGCGGAGGAAACAGAGGACAGAGTAGAGTATGGAATGAAGCCGAATGGGTCGGGAGCGGCAGCTGCCGTAGAGGGAACCAGCGAAGGAAATCGGGGAAGATGCGACGATTACAGAAAGGCGATGCCCTGTCGGATTGCGAATTTGGTTAGATCCGCGACGTTGTCTATCTCGAGTTTGTCCATGACCCGCTTTTTATGCACATCGACAGTGCTGGGGCTGATACCGCAGATGGAGGCAATCGCCTTGGTATGGTTGCCTTCGGCAATCAGCTGCAGCACTTCACGCTCGCGGCTGGACAGCGCGTCGAATCCACGCGCACAGTTCTCGCCGCTGCGTGCGAAATAATCCTCGAACACCATGTTGGTGATTTTCTGACTGGTGTAGACGTTGCCGGCAATGATCGTCTGCAGGGCGGTGAGCAGTTCCTCGGCCGCTCCCGCTTTGAGCATGTAGCCGCTGACACCGGCCTTGAACATATTGCGCACAAATTGCTGCTCGGCATGCATCGAGAGGGCGAGAATCTTTGTTGCCTTGTTCAGTTGCCTGATGCGGTGCGCGGTTTCGATGCCGTTGAGCCTGGGCATGGCGATATCGAGCAGAACAATATCGACCGTCTGTTTTTGCAGAAACTCCAGAGCCTCTCGTCCATTATTGCACTCACCGGCGATTTCAAGACTTTCCGCGTCGCGCAGAATAAGACGTAATCCATCTCGAAACAGTCGGTGATCGTCAACAATCAACAGTGAGTTCTTTTTCATCAGGGTACTTTCTACTTACTTGTGGGCAAGGGGAAAGGTAAACGAGATATGCGTTCCTGCTCCGCGGGAGGATTGCAGCGTAAATGCTCCGCCGATAGCCTCGAGGCGTTCGCGTATGCTGAACAGGCCAAACCCGCCGTTCGAGCCTGTGGCACGCGACGACGGATCGAAGCCCTCACCGTCGTCCGTTACTGAAATATGTATCGTGGAATCAGTGCGCAAAAACGAAACGACAACCTTTTTGCAGTGAGCATGCTTGACAGCATTGACCAGAAGCTCCCGGATTATTGCCAGCAAGGCCTGGAGGTCCTCGCGCGAGGCGTCGATGTCTTTGTCTGCGCCCTCGACAATGAGCCGTATTTGAGCGCGCTTCTCACATACATTCTCCCCGAGCCACTCCAGTGCAGAACGAAAGGAAAGCTCCGAGGGAGCGGGGGGACACAGCTGGCGCACGAAGGAGCCCATATACGAAATGGTCGATTCCATTCCACTGCGAATCGCTTCGATTCCTGTGTGAACCGCATCGCGGGAGTCCTTTCTGGTAAGGTCCCAGAGCGTAATTCGCCACAGGGCAAGGTCTTGGCAGACGCTGTCGTGCAGATAGGTTGCGACCTTCCGACGTTCGTCTTCACGGGCGGATACCATGGCAATGGCAAGCGAGCGCAGTTTGTCGCGTGAGGCAAGCAGCTGGTGTTCGGCAGCTTTTTGAGCGGTGATATCCTTCAACAGCGCGAGGGCCGCTTTTTTTCCTTTATAGATTATTCCGACGGTGGTGATTTCCACATGTAGTGTTGTTCCATCAAGTCGCACATAGCTAAGCTCCTGCGGACCAATAACCAGTTCTCCGTTATAGATTCTCTGCATCCGCTGTTTGGCCAGGTCTCGAGTACCAGCTTCGAGAAACCCCAGGGCCGGTTTGCCGATCAGGTCCTCGGTACTGCGGGCGCCTATTCCCCGAACAGCTGCGGCGTTTGCATACATGACGGTACCATCACAGTGGACGACGATTCCTACCGGCGAAGCTTCGACCAGGGTACGGTATTTTTCTTCGGATTCCCGCAGCGCCTGTGCGGCGAACACCCCGTCGGTGCAATCGTAGGCTACGCCCAGAACGTGCTGCGGGTTCCCTTGTGGATCGTTGGAACACACGGTCCCGCGGACCTGTATATGCCGGTGCTGACCATCGGGGCGGATAATGTGATAGGTGACTGTCTCGGGAACGAGATCGCCGCTGGTGAGCCGGCTGAATCGGTGCAAAAATCTCTTCCGGTCTTCGGCAGAAAGGCGCTCCGTGAGCGTCTCGAGATCCATCGGCGCATCGGGACCAATGCCCAGAATCGTCCGAAACCCCTCCGAACACGAAAATGCATCGGAGCGGAAGTCGTATTCGAAATAGCCAGTCCCCGCAAGCCGCTCGGTCTCCATAAGGCGGGTACGGTGTCGCTGCAGGACGCATGAAGAGGTGAGTGAAGAAGTATCGAGTGATTGATGCGGACATGCAGATGCGGAACCTCGGGCAAGCGGCTGTAAGCACAGACACACTCCCGGATGTGCAAAAGTGATGGTTACGATAAAGCATGTTCGTGAAGGGGCGGGAGCCTCAGCAGGTATTCTGCAGGTATTCTTCTTATGGCTATGGAGGGTGTTGCGGCAGAGCTTGAGAAGATGCTCGGTGTGTGGCGAGACGATAGACATCGAGATCGGTGTCTCGAGCAGCGTGTCTCTTCCGGCATGCAGATAGCGGCAAGCCGGGTCATTCAGGTCGCGTATATACAGCGATGCATCGAGCAGAATCACACCTATTTCCAGCGATTCCATGGCTCGTGAGTATATGCTCGCAGAGAGAGAATGCTTCTGTACGGATGGTTCCACCGGTAGTTCCTTGTGTCTGCAGGGAGACCGTGTAACGCAGGCATAGGTTTTGGAAAAAATTGGGCGGCATCTTACTCGCAGAATGCCTTTATCCACTTTTCCTCAGATGTAAGATACATGTCTGGTTCACCTGCATCAAGAAAGAAACGGCTCGTCAGAAAAAGAAGAAGCTCCTTTAGTTTGGGGCGCGACTTGTCGGGTAAGCTTTCCAGCCGTTTCACTATCAGCCGGCGAGTCTTTTTCCGTATCGGTTCATAGCCATTTTTCTCAAGCAGGACTACATACGGAATAGTCAGTGCACAGAGGAGTGCGATTGTGGACGGCGATCAAAGTTTACTTTGTGATGCTCGTTACATTCAGGGCGGGGAAACTGGAAGGGCAGAGAGAACGCCCATTTGAATACCGAGAAA